>JAUMDU010000178.1:0-3316 GCA_032121425.1 Ilumatobacteraceae bacterium
AGACTCCACCAATGATCACCATTGTCTCGCTCGGAACAATGGGCAGGAAAGAATCAAAAAAAGCAACAAGGATAATGATGAGGTAGAACCATGGAGAGGACGAATAGTCCTTCAGCCAATCAAAAATGATGTTAAGGAAATCAAGCATCGACTAGTTGTGTGGCCCGGTAACAGGAGGTTCGCTTCCTGTTAGCAGACGCTTGATATTTGAGACGTGGCGTATTTCAATCAACACGCCAATACCGATAAACGCGAGTATTTCCCATGCAGGTTTACCCAACAAGGCAAGCGCTGCCAAAACAAGCGGCACAATAACAATCGATGCAAGCGATGCTTTCTTGGTCAACTTCATCGTGGCAACCCACACAGCGGCTGCCAAAACCATCACTGGTGGGTGTAGTGCCAACAGCACTCCACCACCAGTTGCAATTCCTTTGCCGCCTTTGAATTTACGATTCACAGGAAAAATGTGGCCAAGAATGGCGGCGGCACCACATAGATACGCAGTGGGGCGATGACCAAGTGCTGCGGCTGCGGGAAGTGCACCCTTTGCGGCATCGACAACAAACACGATGATGCCGTATTTCCATCCCAACGCACGTGCAACGTTGC
The DNA here is from genome assembly GCA_032121425.1 of Ilumatobacteraceae bacterium. GTDB lineage: Bacteria > Actinomycetota > Acidimicrobiia > Acidimicrobiales > Ilumatobacteraceae > UBA2093. The sequence goes on from JAUMDU010000178.1 coordinate 613, forward strand.
TTGCCCCAGGGTTTCCCGAACCAAATGTTGTGATGTCCACGCCCTTGGCACGCGCCACGACAATTGCACTCGGGATTGTTCCAATTGCATACGACACGACAATCGCAGCGAGCGCAACGAATATGTTCACACAATCACCTTGATGCGCGCAGGCTTGGAATGATCCATGGAAGGACGAGGAACGAGCGCTACTGGTACAGAGGAAAGAAGTTTTTCTCCTTCACCACTGACACATTCGGGGTCGGGACCATCGAGTGGAATGCCGGTAAAGAACTTGGCAGCCATGCATCCACCTTGGCATGCGTCGTAGGCGCCACATGATGCACATGCACCAGCGCTTTGTGGCTCACGTAACTCGGTGAACAAATCAGATTCTTTCCATACCTTGGAAAATCCGCCGGCATCAAGCACGTTGCCTGCTTTGAACTGATCATGAATGACAAATGGGCATGCATACACATCGCCAATAGGGTCAATAAGACACACCACGCGACCTGCACCGCACATGTTCAATCCAGGTAATGATTCACCGAGTGCATTGAGGTGAAAGAACGAATCGCCAGTCAAAACGTTTTCGCCATGTGCAAGCAACCAGTTGTAGATCTGGCGTTGTTGTGCGTTGGTGGGATGAAGATCATTCCATGAATCTGCACCGCGACCAGATGGACGTAGACGAGTCACTCGCAATTGGGCACCAAAAGAATCTGCAAGCGCCTTGAAGTCATCGAGTTGATCCACATTGTGTCGCGTGACGACAACAGAAATTTTGAAAGGGCCAAAGCCTGCATCGCGCAGGTTTTCCATCGCACGAATTGCAGTTGCATGAGAACCCTCGCCGCGCACGGCATCATTTGTGGCGGCATCTACACCATCGAGGCTGATTTGGATATCGAGGTAATCCATCGCGGTGAGGCGTTCAGCATTTTTCTTGTCAATGAATGCGCCGTTGGTAGAAAACTTCACACCAATGCCATTTGCAATGGAATGTTCAATGATCTCAAAGAAGTCACGGCGAATCATTGGTTCGCCACCACCGATATTGATGTAGAACACCTGCAGATCACGCAATTCGTCGAGCACTGCTTTTGCTTGTTCAGTGGACAGTTCGCGATCATCGCGTTGGCCACTGCTGGACAAACAATGCACGCACGCCAAGTTGCATGCGTAGGTCAATTCCCATGTGAGGCAAATTGGCGCGTCAAGACCGCCTTTGAGTTGTGAGACGAGGTTGTTAGCGGACACGAATGATCTCCGATGTAGTGAGCGATGAAAGGGCAGAAATAAATGCAGGCCAGCGCGCTTGGTCAACTCCGGTTGCACTCAGTGCATCTCGAATGGTGGAGTGTTGACCGATGGTTGAAACAACCTTGACCATGTCGGGGTGACGCAAGAAAACTAAACGTCGATTTCCGTAGTGATAGGCGAGTGCACCAAAAGGCTCGGGCCGCAGGGCGACCTGCGGGTGCATTTCGCACGCCGACTCGAGCGTGAGGGTCATGAGAGAACTACAGGCGCAGATTTAGTAGACACCGCACATGCCATCGATAGAAATCTCTTCTACCAATAGCTCCTCGGTCACCACGGCCTCTGTGGCCTCTACTTGGTCGGAGTTCTGAGTCGGGATGTTGTCCTGTTCCATGACTATGACAGTACCCCGATTAGCCCCCACTAGAGAAGGCTGGCGGTCTATGGGTAATGTTCGGGGGGCGGGTATCGGGCCAGTTTCGGTATTTGCATGACAGACCAAGCCAAGGGAGATCTCAATGAAGACGAAGGCAGCAGTGCTATGGGAGCTCAATGCTCCGTGGAGTGTTGAAGAGATTGAGCTTGATCCGCCAGGTCCTGGCGAAGTTCTCGTGAAAATTGCCGCTTCGGGTATGTGCCATTCCGATGAGCACCTCGTTACTGGCGATTTGCCCTTTGCGTTGCCCATCGTGGGTGGCCATGAAGGCGCAGGTGTGATTGAACAAGTAGGCGAAGGCGTGAGCTGGTTGGCCCCAGGTGACCATGTGGTGTTTGGTTTCATTCCTTCGTGTGGTCGTTGCCCAAGCTGTTCTACAGGTCACCAAAACCTGTGCGACTTGGGAGCACTCATGGGATTGGGCAAGCAGATTTCTGACGGAACATCGCGTCATCATGCACAAGGTTCAGATTTGACATTGATGTGCATGTTGGGAACCTTTGCGCACCACACCGTGGTGAACGAAGCATCGTGCATCAAGATTGAAAAAGATGTTCCACTCGACAAGGCATGTTTGTTGGGATGTGGCGTGGTCACCGGTTGGGGATCGGCTGTGTATGCAGCAGATGTCTCGCCTGGCGACACAGTTGTGGTTGTAGGAATTGGTGGCATTGGCGCAAATGCTGTGCAAGGCGCAAAACTTGCAGGTGCAAAGCGCGTTGTAGCAATTGACCCTGTGGAGTTCAAGCGCGAAAAGGCGATGGAGTTTGGTGCAACACACACAGCGTCATCAATGGCCGAGGCATTGCCGTTGTTGCAAGACATCACATGGGGAACCATGGCAAACAAAGTCATCATGACAATGGGTGTAGGTGATGGACAAGTAATGGGTGAAGCCCTTGCACTTGCTGCGAAGCGCGGTCGCGTTGTTGTGACCAACATTCACCCTGCGTTTGAAACAGGCGGAGCAAACATCTCGCTCCTTGATCTCACGTTGATGGAAAAGCAAGTGGTTGGTTCATT
>JAUMDU010000178.1:3326-4086 GCA_032121425.1 Ilumatobacteraceae bacterium
CTTGATCTTGATGGATTGGTCACTAAGACGTATCCATTAGAAGGAATCAACGAGGGTTACAAGGACATGCGCGACGGGAAAAACATCCGCGGCGTTCTTGTCTACGAATAAAACACACATCCACACGATCTCAGTTACATAGGGGGAAATAACATGAAATCACGCGCAGCAGTTCTTTACGGAATTGACCAGCCTTGGGTTGTCGAAGAAATTGAAGTTGACGAACCAAAAGCAAATGAAGTTCTTGTGAAGTGGGGAGTGGCAGGAATGTGCCACTCCGATGAACACTTCGTGACTGGTGACATGGTTCCACCAAAAGAGTTTCTTGCAATGATGGGCGTGGACGATTTCTTTCCATTCATTGGAGGACACGAAGGCGCGGGCATCGTGCAAAAAGTGGGCGCTGGTGTGACGTCATTAGTTCCTGGTGATCATGTGTCGGCAAGTTTTGTGCCTTCATGTGGGCGCTGTCGTTACTGTTCCACGGGACGCCAAAATTTGTGCAATCTTGGCGCGGGAACATTGACTGGCGGCATGATTACAGACGGCACCCATCGTCACCATGTGAAAGATGGTCGACCAGTGAAGTTGATGGCAAAACTCGGAACCTTTTCTGAGTACGCAACAGTTGCTGAAGCGTCACTGATCAAAGTGGAAAAAGATTTGCCATTGGATGCGGTTGCATTGGTGTCTTGTGGTGTGGCTACCGGATGGGGTTCGGCAACGAATCGCGCCGATACTCAACCAGGCGACACAGTTG
>JAUMDU010000179.1:0-3639 GCA_032121425.1 Ilumatobacteraceae bacterium
ATTTCAATTGTTGCAACTCCACCAGGCGCATTTTTACCAACGATGTAACGGCTGCCTTGAATGGTGTTGGTAACAGAGGTTGGTGATGCCTCAATGAATTGGCCATTGCGGGTAGTGATGTAGAGATAACCAGCACTGGAAGAATCTCGAGATGCCAACGTAACGACAGTTGGCGAGTCTGTAGATGGCAAAGTACAAAATGTGCAGGTAAACGGGCCTTTGCGTGCCGACATTGGAGTGAGTTCTAATGTGCCGGTTCCACCCGACCACTCAATAGGTGTTCCGTCGCGTGCAGTGACAGCAGCGGGATAACGCCACGTATTGTCGCGTCCGCTCACAAGAACTTCACGGCGCGTGCCTGGAGAATTGTTGTCGTACACATGAATGACAAAAGAATCATCTCGTCGCGTGACTGCATACGGCGTGACGGAATGTCCACTTGCACCGAAGTACATACCCATTGTGTAGCCAACTGATTTGTTGGCAAGTCCAAGAACAAGATCATCTACTAGTTCAAGGGGGGACTTGAGACGCGACTCGGCTGCGCGGTCTGCGACTTCGGGAAGAAATTGAGTTGCCCACCAGTAGGCAATTGACGAAGCCAGCTGAGCATTGTCACGATTTAGTTCTGATACACGAGCGGCAGTTGCTTGGTACGACGACGGTTGTTCTTGCCGCAGATGAAATCGTGTACTGAGCGTGGCGAGTCCTTCGCAACGTCCACCCGACAAAGCATTGTTCCACTCTTCAAGTTTTTGAGTGGTGGCAGGTCGAACTAAACATTCGCTAGTAGGCCCTGGCATGCAGACGGTGTTGTGCCCAAACAGATCAATAAGAGTCTGAATTGTGATGTTTGCATCAGCTTCTGCTGAGCGGCCCCAATTTGCAAATGAAAAATCATCTGCCGTCACGCGAAAACCGTTATCGACGCACAACTTGCCAAGACCAAGTTCAGGTGCTTCAAGATCAGTGCAATGAGAAACAACTCGTTGTGCGAGCTCTTCAGTTGCTGGTGCAGGTGAGCCGTCAGAATTAGTACTAAGTACTGAACAAGACATCAGTAGAGCACTAGCCATAACAAGGCCAAGACCTGATGAACGTGCACTCATATCTGTAAACCTAGGGAATTTTCTTCCTATGTGAGAACATTGGCGCGGAGGATTCCATGACTCAATCAGTTTCACCATCAACATCCCAAGTCAACACGCTCACTGTTGTCCTGGTCGGTGTCGCCGCAGGCCTTTTGTCGGGGCTTTTTGGGGTAGGCGGTGGCATTCTTGTTGTCCCAGGTCTGGTCCTTGTGGCAAAGATGGATCAGCGGGTAGCCCATGGAACATCACTGGCTGCAGTACTACCCATCTCAATGGCGTCCTTGGTGACGTACTGGTCACAAGACCATGTGGATTGGTCGGTCGGAGCGTGTCTTGCTGCAGGAGCAATTGCAGGTGCATTTTTGGGTACCAAGTTGTTGCACGTTTTGCCGCACCGCACGCTGGCTATTTCTTTTGCAGTCTTGCTCGTCGTCACGGGAGTCCGACTGTTTCTTCCGTTAGCGGCCGATAACCGTGGCGTCCTCACTGTCTGGACCATTGTGGCGCTTGTTGCTATAGGTGTGATCACTGGCATCCTCGCCGGACTTCTCGGAGTGGGTGGAGGCATTGTGATGGTGCCAGCAATGATGATGTTGCTGGGTATGCCCGCAGCCATGGCCAAAGGGACTTCAGTGGCGGTCATTATCCCAACGTCAATAATGGGAACTCTGCGGAATAGGTCGGCAAAGAACCTTGACCTGCGAGCAGCCGCAATTGTTGGCTTCTGCGGCATTCCTACCGCGGTCATTGGTGGATGGGTGTCTTCTCGCATGTCCGACACGCTGTCAAATGTGCTCTTCGCAATTCTTCTGATTGTGGTTGCGCTCCGAATGCTGCTGCAGGTTCGCCGTGACGATAAAGCAGGGGTCGTTCATTAGGCCTGCTGTGGAGTAGAACTTTTGCATGACTAATTCACGTCTGAACGGAAAAGTTGCTCTCATCACCGGTGGAGCACGCGGCATGGGCGCTTCAGAAGCGCAACTATTTATAGAAGAAGGTGCCCGCGTAGTCATTACTGATGTACTCGATGCAGTTGGGCAAGAAACTGCACAACGATTGTCACCCGATGGTTCTGCATGCAAATTCATTCGCCACGACGTCACCCAAGAAGATCAATGGAACACAGTGGTTGCACAAGCCATTGCTGCATTTGGCCACATCGACATTCTTGTAAACAACGCCGGCATCTTCGAACAAGGAAGTGTGCTCGACACATCGCTGTCAGCATTTAACAAAACAATGGATATCAACGTCACCGGAGTTTTCCTCGGCCTCAAAGCAGTTGCACACCACATGGTCGAGCGCAAGACAGGCAGCATCATCAACATTTCGTCAGTTGCGGGTCTTGCCGGAACGCCCGGCTTTTTGGCGTACGGTGCAAGCAAATGGGCAGTGCGTGGCATGACAAAGGGTGTTGCGAAAGAACTTGCACCATTTGGTGTCCGAGTTAATTCCATTCACCCTGGCATCATTGATACTCCCATGCTCCAAACATTTGAAGCTGCCGGTGAGGGTGTGCGTGAAGCCGTGCGTATGCGGATTCCACTTGGCCGAGAAGCAGATCCTTTTGAAGTTGCGCGCATTGCGTTGTATTTGGCAAGTGATGAAAGTTCGTACTCCACCGGGTCAGAGTTCATTGTTGATGGTGGTTGGTCTGCATGAGCATCCTCGGAACTCGAGTCGTTCGAATTGAAGACCCACGTTTCCTCAAAGGAGAGGGAACATACATTGCAAACCTTGATTTGCCGGGTGCAGTGCACCTCACCTTTGTTCGTTCCTCAATGGCGCATGCCAAGTTGCTTGAAATCGATGCAAGCGAGGCTTTGTCCATGCCAGGCATTCGTGCTGTTTGGACTGCAGCAGACATCGATCTCGCGCCGGCTCCGCCTGCCAACGGAATGATGAATCAGGCAATTACGTATCCGTTTCTTGCATCTGATGTTGTTCGTTTTGTCGGTGATCTTGTGGCCATCGTCGTGAGTGACACAAAGTCTGAAGGCATCGACGCTGCTGAGACCGTCATTGTCGACTACGACCCACTTCCGGTTGTATTAGATATGGACAAGTCATTTACTAATAACGTGCTGTTGCACCCAAAAGCAGAGAGCAATGTTGTTCTCAAATTTGCAGCACGAAGCGACGAAGATATTTTTGCTGATTGTGACGTTGTTGTAGAACTCACTATTGAAAATCAGCGTGTGGCTCCTGCACCAATGGAAGTGCGATCATGTGCGTCAGTGTGGGACGGCACTCGGTTAACTCAGTGGGCGTGCAGCCAAGGTGCTCATGGTGCTCGTGATGGTTTGGCCGAGGTGTTTGGTCTTGATAAAGAAAACGTACGCGTCATTACGCCTGATGTCGGTGGTGGCTTTGGTGCCAAATCAGGTGTGTACCCCGAAGAGATTCTTGTGGGTTGGGCGGCACGCACGTTAGGAATCCCTGTGCGCTGGACTGAATCACGCACGGAAAACATGTTGGCAATGGGACACGGTCGCGCACAACGACAGCGCACCCGTATGGGCGGAACACGTGATGGCCGTATTACGGC
>JAUMDU010000180.1:0-1795 GCA_032121425.1 Ilumatobacteraceae bacterium
TGTCTGGAAGTTTCGATTCAATCTGCTCTTTTGGCAGGTGCGTGAGATCGAGATAGACATAATCCTTATTTGGTCCAGCTCCACGCCCTTCACGAACTTCCTGCACCATGGCTCTTGCAATCATGTCGCGGGGTGCTAAGTCTTTAATAGTTGGGGCGTAGCGCTCCATGAAGCGCTCACCACTTTCATTGCGCAAGATGCCACCTTCACCGCGTGCACCCTCTGTGAGCAATACGCCAAGTCCTGCAAGTCCGGTTGGGTGGAACTGGTAGAACTCCATATCTTCAAGTGGGATTCCTCTGCGATACACAACACCCATACCGTCACCGGTGAGAGTGTGAGCGTTTGAAGTGGTTTTAAAGACTTTACCAAAACCACCTGTCGCAAAAATGATTGCCTTAGCGTGAAAGACATGAATGGTGCCACTTGCTAGTTCAACTGCAACTACTCCTGCAGCTTTCTCGCCACTTGGATCCATGACAAGGTCAAGTACATAGTATTCATTGAAGAATTGAACATCTTGCTTGATGCAATTTTGATAGAGGGTTTGCAAAATCATATGACCGGTGCGATCAGCGGCATAGCAGGATCGACGCACCGCTGCTTCGCCGTGGTTGCGGGTGTGACCACCGAACCGCCGTTGATCGATTTTGCCATCGGGAGTTCGGTTGAATGGAAGTCCCATTTTCTCAAGATCAAGTACTGCATCGATGGCTTCTTTACACATAATTTCTGCAGCATCTTGATCAACTAAGTAATCCCCACCTTTAATGGTGTCGAAGGTGTGCCATTCCCAGTTGTCATCTTCAACGTTTGCAAGTGCTGCACACATACCACCTTGGGCTGCACCAGTGTGGCTACGAGTTGGGTAGAGCTTGGTGAGCACTGCAGTTTTTACACGAGAGCTTGATTCAAGGGCAGCGCGCATACCTGCGCCACCTGCGCCTACGATGATGACATCGTATTTGTGAATCTCAACCATGTTAACCCTCAGATCCAATATTTGGATCGAATGTGAAAATTACGTAGGTACCAAGGATGATGATGAAGATTGATCCCACATACAACAACGTTTGCAGTGTAAAGCGTGTACCTGCTCGTTCGGCATAGTCATTAATAACTGTTCGAAGACCATTCGTGCCGTGCAACATCGCAAGCCAGAGTTGTAGTAGGTCCCACACTTGCCAAAATGGGCTTGCCCAGCGGCCGGCAACGAATGCAAAGTTAATTCGTTGCACACCGCCATCGAGAATGTTCATAATGAAAAGGTGTCCGAGCACAAGTCCAATCAGCAAAATGCCGGAGACTCGCATAAAGATCCACGAGATGAGTTCGAAGTTTGTTTTGCTCTTGCCACGACTGCGTGGCGCTTCAATGATTGGCGTTGTCACAGTGACACCCCAAACATCACTTCAATCGTATGTTTCATCATGTAATAGGTTCCTGGAATCATGACGATGACCCAGAGTGCAACAATTGTCCACAACATCACACGCTGATAGCGCGGACCCTTGGACCAAAAATCAATCAACACAATTCTCACACCATTAAGCGCATGAAAAAGCACTGCACCAACAAGCCCAACTTCCATCAAGTTCACGATTGGAGTCTTGTAGGTTTCAATTACTGCGTCATAGAGCGCTGAATCAACGCGTACAAGGGCGGTATCAAGTACGTGGACGAAGAGAAAGAGAAAGACCGAGACACCAGTAATCCGATGTAGCACCCACGACCACATACCTTCTCGGCCTCGGTACAGCGTGCCTGTGGACATCGAACTCTCCTCAATGAATGG
>JAUMDU010000181.1:0-3418 GCA_032121425.1 Ilumatobacteraceae bacterium
CCCGCATCTGAGCCATGAGCGCAATTGTCCAAGCAACATTGTGAATCGACACCAACCGTGATGCAGTGGGTTCCCCCACTTGTACCAAATGACGGATATAGCCGCGTGAATGTGTGGCACAGACCCAACATGAACAAGTCGCATCTAATGGAGCATCGGAGTCAGCGAATCGCGCATTTTTAATGTGCAATTTTCCTTCTGACGTCAATGCAGTTCCATGGCGTCCGAGTCGTGTCTGCAACACACAATCGAACTGATCAACCCCGAGTGCAACTGCTTCAACTAATGACGCAGGATCACCAACACCCATGAGATAGCGAGGACGATCTTTGGGTATCTCTCCAATGCAGGCCCCAATTGCATCGACCATCTCGGCGCGTGTCTCCCCCACAGAGAGTCCACCAATGCCATAGCCATCAAAACCAATTTCCACAGTGCGACGAGCGCTCTCTGCACGCATTGCGGGATCTACTCCACCTTGCACAATTCCAAACAATGATTGATCGGTGCGCCGATGAACATTTTTTGCACGCTGTGCCCAGTCGCTAGTTCTCTCAAGTGCTTGGCGCACGACATGAGATTCAGCAGGCAAGGAGACACACACATCCAGAACCATCTGAATATCTGCGCCAAGTTTTTCTTGAGTGTCAACTGCAATTTCAGGAGTGAAGTGATGATAGGAACCGTCATACGTGGATTTAAAAACAACACCATCATCATTGACCTTCGGATCCAATGAAAACACTTGAAATCCACCAGAGTCGGTCAGTGTCAGCCCGCCCCAGCCGGAAAATTTTCCAAGGCCACCAAATGAGTCAATGAGCTCTGCACCCGGACGCAGCATCAGGTGATACGTATTGCCAAGAACAATCTCCGCGCCGAGTTCTTGGTAATCACGCGCACTGAGATACTTAATGGCACCACGAGTTCCCACCGGCATAAAACAGGGAGTGTGATATGTACCGCGATGAGTAGTGGCAACTCCAGTACGAGCATCGCCCTCTTGGGCCGTAGACACATGATTTACCGGAAACATTTACTTGCTGTCCGATCTGCGAGAAATAAACATTGCATCTCCAAAAGAAAGAAATCGGTACTTCTCACGAATGGCTGCGGTATACAACTCGCGCCAGCGACTGCCCGTAAAAGATTCAATCATTAACAACAACGACGTCTTAGGCATATGAAAGTTCGTCAACATGACATCCACTATCTTCCACGAATAACCAGGAGTAATAAACAAAGACGTGCGACCAGTTAATTTGCCAGTGGTAAATGCAGACTCAAGTGCGCGCGTCGCGGTAGTTCCAATGGCAATCACGCGCGTTGCCTCCTTACATGCATCCACCACTTCTTGACTCACGCTATAAAACTCTGTGTGAATCACGTGGTCTAAGGGATTGTCTGTAGAAATTGGCTTAAACGTGTCTAGACCCACCACTAACTCCACAGACATGATGCTGGCTCCAGTGAGACGAATTCGCTCTAGTAGTTCATCAGTGAAATGCAATCCTGCAGTTGGCGCAGCAGCACTTGCAGCATTTCTCGCATACACCGTTTGATATCGATCATTATCTTTTAATGATCCTCGTATGTACGGAGGAAGTGGCATAGATCCGATGCGTGATATCAAGTCCAAAGGTGCTTCATCAAGAATTTCTACAACAAAAGTGTCTCCGGCTTCCGTTCGCGGCCCCATTCGCACAACTCTTTTGCCGAAATACTCCAGCAGTTCACCTTCTTTGATTTTCTTGCCGGGCCGTACAAGGGCCTCCCATAATCTGGCATCATTTGATCGTTGTTCAAGTAGCAATACTTCTGCTGCTCCTCCAGTTTTTCTCTGAAGAGCCAATCGAGCAGGCAAAACTTTGGTGTCATTGACAACAATGAGATCACCTGGTCCAACAAGAGTGTCTAAATCAGAGACCACTTGATGGGAAATCGCACGGGCCTCAACATCGACCAACAAGCGAGCCGAATCTCGAGGCTCGATGGGTTTTTGGGCTATGAGTTCTTCGGGGAGGTCATAGTCAATATCGGATAACTGCACCGTTGTAGGTTACGGGTTCTGTAAGTGTGCGCGTGCTGCATCCATCGCCACACGTCCACGCGGGGTGCGAGCAATGAGACCTAACTGAATCAAAAAAGGCTCGTAGACATCTTCCACGGTCTCGGGCTGTTCGCCCACCGCAATGGCCAAAGTGGTTAGACCCACCGGGCCCCCATCGAACTGTTCACACAAACTCCGCAGAATTGCACGGTCTACTTTGTCGAGACCCAATTCATCAACTCCAAACACTCGCAATGCTTCGCGAGCAGTATCAGAAGTGATGTAGCCATCACTTCTTACTTCTGCAAAGTCCCGCACTCGTCGCAAGAGCCGGTTTGCAATTCGTGGCGTACCTCGACTACGTCGCGCAATCTGTAACGAAGATTCTTCGTCGATAGGCACATCCAAAATACGAGCAGCGCGAAGAACGATCTGATTCAGTTCATCGGTGTCGTAGTAATCAAGTCGAGCAACTAAACCGAAACGGTCACGTAGTGGACCAGTAATCATGCCAGTGCGTGTTGTTGCACCCATCAAGGTAAACCGAGGCAACGTCAATCGAATTGAGGATGCGGCAGGCCCTTTCCCAACAACGATGTCAATTTGAAAATCTTCCATAGCGGGATACAGAATCTCTTCCACTGCTCGAGACAGTCGATGAATTTCATCGATGAAGAGAACATCTCCTTCTCCAAGTTTTGTCAGTATCGCCGCTAAGTCGCCAGCACGTTCTAAAGCCGGCCCACTTGTGACATGCAGAGCAACATTCATCTCGGCTGCCACAATGCTCGCCATGGTTGTCTTGCCCAATCCTGGAGGACCAGCTAGCAAAATATGATCAGCAGCTTGACCGCGTTGTTTTGCAGCTCCAAGAACAATGTCGAGATGTTCCTTGAGTTCGCGTTGTCCAACAAATTCATCTAATTGTCGTGGGCGGAGACTTACTTCGTCGACAACTTCGCGATCAGAAGCCACACTTGGTTCTAGAAATTCATCCCGCACGACGTGCCCCCAATAAAGCCAGCGCATCGCGCAACATTGTTTCCGAATCAGATGCTGACGTCATTTGACGCATCGCATCACGAATTTCTTCTGACGCATACCCCAATGCAGTCAACGCTTCGCGCACATCAGCAGCAGCTGATTGAACGCTGTCTCCTGTGTGGCCTAAACCGGAGTCATCAAGATCGAGTCGAGATTTCAGTTCCACCATTAAACGCTCTGCTGTTTTTTTGCCTACTCCTGGCACAACAGTCAACGCGGCGATATCTCCCGATGCCACAATTCCCACCAATGCCTGCGGGGCGTAGGTGGAAAGTATCGACATTGCCATAGATGGCCCTATGCCATGGGTGGCAATAAGAATAT
>JAUMDU010000182.1:0-2507 GCA_032121425.1 Ilumatobacteraceae bacterium
CCGATTACGTGGGGAAAAACATCCCGACGCAATTTTCCGATGAAGTATCTGTGGGGCCCGACGGGGTAGTGATGACGGGAGTGGATGCATGAAACACCTTTTGTCTACTCACGACATGTCGACTGACCAGATTGTGGGAATTCTTGATATCGCTGACCACATGGCTCAGGTAAATGCCCGCCCGCTCCCCAAAGTGCCAGCTCTTCGCGGGCGCACTATTGCAAGTGTGTTCTTTGAAGATTCCACACGTACTCGATTGAGTTTTGAAACTGCAGCAAAACGGCTTTCTGCTGATGTGATGACGTTCATGGCGTCTAGTTCAAGTCTCAATAAGGGTGAGTCTCTTCGAGACACTATTGAGACTCTGTCTGCGATGGGGATTGACGCATTGGTGATTCGCCACAAATCCAGTGGTGTGCCACAACAGATTTCCCAATGGACCGAGGCGTCCATCATTAATGCCGGTGATGGTTGGCATCAACATCCCACCCAAGCGCTTCTCGACGCATACACAGTGACTCGCGAGTTCGCTTCTCCTGCATCTCTTGCAGGTCGCAGTATTGCAATTGTGGGAGACATTAAACACTCTCGTGTTGCTCGGAGCAATATTGACGTCTTTGCTCGCCTGGGCGCAACAGTCATTGTTGTGGCGCCTCCACATCTCCTCCCTGCAGATATTGAAAACTGGGGCGTGGAAGTCAGTGGTTCCATTGATGAAGTTGTCGGCCGTGTTGATGTTCTTTACATGTTGCGCATGCAGTTGGAGCGCATGGAATCTGGGAGCGCAGGAAGTCTGCGCGAATACAGCCAACGGTATGCACTTACACAGTCGCGTGTTCAGAAAATGGGTTCATCATCCATCTTGATGCATCCTGGGCCGATGAATAGAGGAGTGGAGATGATGGTTGATCCCTCTGAATTCTCAGGTTCAAGAATTTTGCAACAAGTTACCAATGGGGTGTCGGTCCGTATGGCTGTGCTCTTCACGCTTTTGGGTAATGGTTCAATGTCTGTGCTCGGCCAAGGGGTGGAACAATGAGTGAATCAATAGTTCTCAAAGGTGGCACAGTCGTTAATCGCGACGCAATGTTCATTGCAGATGTAATGATCAAGGATGGTTGCATCATTCAGGTGGGAGACAATCTCACGGCTGAAAGAATTGTTGACGCACAGGGAAAGTACGTGTCTTCAGGTTTTGTGGATCTACACACACATCTACGTGAACCAGGAAAAGAAGAAGCAGAGACCATTGAGACGGGAAGTCGTGCCGCAGCACTTGGTGGTTACACAGCCGTGGTGGCAATGCCCAATACTGACCCCACGCAAGACAACGTCGAAACCGTTCGTTTTGTGGCAGCCCAGGGAAAACGTGCGGGTCTATGCGAAGTTAAGCCGTCAGGCTCCATCACGATTGGTCGACTGGGTAAGCGGCTAGTGCCGTTTGAACTTCTTGCACACGAAGGTGTCACTTTGTTCACCGATGATGGCAATGGTGTGCAAGATGTGATGCTCATGCGCCGAGCACTTTTCATGGCCCATCAAATTGGAGTCACTTTGGCTCAACATTGTGAAGTGGCATCTCTAACCTCCCGTGCAGTGATGCATGAAGGAAGTTGCTGTTCACATATGGGTGTACCTGGCTGGCCCGCTGAAGCAGAAGAGGCCATGGTGCGCCGTGATCTGGATTTGGTACGGGAGACCGGAGCCAGCATGCACTTTCTACATCTGTCGACTGCTGGAAGTGTGGAGTTGATTCGCGCAGCCAAAAAAGAAGGTTTGCCGATCACTGCTGAAGTCACACCGCACCATATTTCTCTGCGTGATGAGATGTTGCTTGGTTTTAATCCGCTCTTCAAGGTGAATCCTCCATTACGCACGGAACAAGATATTGACGCACTACACGAAGGTGTCAGGGATGGCACTGTGGATGCAATCGCTACAGATCATGCGCCACACGCTGCACACACTAAAGAGATGCCACTCGACGAAGCGCCGCCGGGGATGTTGGGTCTTGAGACCGCACTTGGAGTTCTTTGTACGGCGTTACCTCTTGATGTGCAAAGAATTGTGGAATTGATGTCATGGAATCCCGCACGCATTGCATGTCTCCACGATCGCCACGGCAGAAATATTGCGGCGGGGGAGCCTGCCAATATCGCCATCTGGGACACCACAACAACATGGAAAGTTTCTCAACATCATTTGGCAAGTTTGAGCCGCAACACACCCTTTGATGGGATGACGTTGCGTGGAAAAGTTCATCACACAATCTTTGACGGTGAAATCGTCGTGTACGAAGGGAAAGCACAAAAGTGACAAGTGAAATTTCAGAGATTGCTCTCGTATTGGAAGATGGTTCCGTCTTTGAGGGTGAGGCAATAGGTCATGTTCCTTCACAGGGGATAGCTGTGGGTGAAGTGGTTTTCAACACCACATTGACTGGTTATCAAGAAGTGATGACAGATCCTTCATATGCAGGACAGATTATTACGTTCACCACTTCACAT
>JAUMDU010000183.1:0-5919 GCA_032121425.1 Ilumatobacteraceae bacterium
CGATGCAAACATCTCTGTCCCTACTGTCAAACTGTCTCCGATGATGTACACGTGGTGCGTCCTCGGCGGTGCTGGGACAGATTCTTGATGAAGACTGGCTGAGGCAACTTGGGACACTGTGGGAATTGACATGGCAACCACAAGAAAAACTTGGAAGAATTTTCTGAACGCCATGGTTCTATTCTTGCAGTCGAGAACTCACGGTTCACTTACTCAGTTGAGCCAAGTGTCACGATTTTGCAGTTCTGCAACGGTTTCTGGAATTAAGGATGCATCTACTGGTCTGCAAAAGAAGTATCCCTGGGCTTTTGTGCATGTGAGTGCGAGCAGTATTTCCATCTGCTCCGCAGTCTCGATGCCTTCTGCAACGACATCTGCAGCCAGCGCATCAGCCATCGCCACAATTGTTCTTACTAACGAATCCGCATCTTTGGAAACGTTCAGATTGTTCACAAATGAGCGATCAATCTTGATGGTGTGGAGAGGAAAGTGATGAAGAACAGAAAGCGATGAATACCCAGTTCCAAAATCGTCGACTGCTATGCGAACCCCTAGGTGTGCAAGGTTCCGCATCGCCACTAAAGCATGTGAATCTTCGGTAATCATGATGGATTCGGTGACTTCAAGTGACAGTTGCTCTGGTCTGATGGATGCACTGAGTAGTGCATCGCGAACATGGGTTACGAATTCCGGGTCATGCAGTTGATGTGCGGACACGTTGACGCTCATTGTCGTCTCTTGCGAAACAATCTCTTGGTCAATCCAATGTCGAAGTTGCGTCAGTGCATCATTGAGCGCCCATGTTCCCAATGGAACGATGATGCCTGTTTCTTCGGCAATGGGGATGAAATCAATGGGTGCAATTGCATGGTCATCGCGGTTCCAGCGCATGAGGGCTTCAAAGCCGACAACGAGCCCGATGGACATGTCCATGATGGGTTGAAAGACCATCTGCAGTTCATTTCTTTCGAGTGCGCGGTAGAGAGCCGTTTCTATATCGAGTCGTTTGGTGACAATTTCGAGCATGGTGTCATCAAAAAGAGCAATACAGTTACGGCCCGCGTCTTTTGCGCGGTACATCGCAGTATCGGCATGGCGCAGCAGAGCATCGGCGCTTAGATCTAGGTTCTTTGGTGCGTAGGCCACCCCAATACTTGCAGTCACAAACATTTCCCCACTTGAAGTAGGGACGGGAGTTCGTAAAGAATCAAGCACTTTTTCGGCGAGCAATACAGACTGGGTAGGACTCTCAGTAGATGGATCAAGAATTACAAACTCATCACCGGAAATTCGGGCAACTGTCGCCTCGCTCGGAACTGCCAGGAGTAGTCGCGATGCAACATGAGTAAGTACAACGTCTCCGGTGGAATGCCCGAGGCTGTCATTGATGTTCTTGAACCGGTCGACGTCAATGAACAACACCGTGGGTCTTTGGTGGGTAAGCCATGATTTCTGCAGTGCATCTGAAATATGTTCAAGCATCAGAATTCGATTAGGCAACCCGGTCAGTGAATCGGTGAGCGCATTGCGCATCAAGTGATCTTTTGCCCGTGCATCTTGTCTCGCAGATTGTGATACTCGAATGATGATGACAATCGCAAGCAGTGCAAACGAAGTAGTGCGAACAACTCGATCACGAGTATCGAATGGATCTGTGAGTGCTAAGAGGAGCACTGGAACAAACAGTGACACCGAAATGATGGTGAGTTGGAACATGATCGGCGAAGAAGTGCGTTTTGGTCGAGTGCCCGAAATGGCATGTACTGAAGGATGAACTAAGGCGGCACTGACAAACAGCAATGCTGCAAGTAGGGGCATGACGTAGACATCATTAGAAATGGTGACAAGTTCGCTGATTGATAACGCCCGAACAACCATGGCAACGCAGATTGCGGTGATGGCACATCCAAAAAAGATGAGAGGAACTGAAGAGAAATTTCTGGAGAAAACGATAAGTGTGAGTAAGAAAATAGTTGTCACCGTGGCGCCAAGCACTATGGCTTGCAACATGGCGACCGAGTAGGCAGTTTTGGTTTCAAGTGAAGGTTGTATGAGGGTTACCCATGCAAGAATCCATGCTCCAAGCGCAACGATGAGACCGTCGGGCAATACAGAAGACTTTTGGGCGTTTTTACTGAGATGTCGGTAACGAAAAACTCCAGCGTTCATGATCAACATTGCTGTGAGAAATAAGAGCTCCACGTCTTGAGAAGAAGCGTTCTCGTTTTGAGCAATAACGGCACCCGTGAGAACAACGAAAGTACAGAGCGGACCGGCAAAGACAAGGAATGGCGGTCTGTGCAGCAGGAAGCCCGCCACGATTGCAATCGCTCCTACTGCAAGAAGTGACTGTGACGTTGGGCTTGCGATGAGATCGGCTTCAAAGAAAAGTTGAACAACCGATGCAGAAAATCCGAAAACAGCGATTATCCAGGACAGAAAAGCAAGTGCCTTACGCATGTGGAAAACCGTCTCTAGACCCCATATAAATAGCCATTTGCACCTCATATCAAGGTACTACGGAGGCAAGGGGACTTAGTGGAATAACAATCAAGCGTTATTGGTGGCTAGATTGAGAACACATGACAACTACCGCTCCAACCGTCACAGTTGTAGTGCCGGGTATGCATTTGATGGCTGAATTACTTGGGCAGCGCGACGAATTGTTACGACGAGTTGAGGAGTCTTTTCCCGATGTATCGGTAATCGTTCGCGGAAACGAAATTCATTGTGCGGGGCCACGTGCGCATCAGGTGGGCAAATTGTTTGAAGAAATGGTTTTACTTCTTCAACGTGGTGAAAAACTTGATCAATCGGTAATGGATCGAAGCATTGTCATGGTGAGGGCAGAGCAACGTCCTAGCACTGTATTGACAGACGATATTTTGAAAGGTTCGCGCGGTCGTATGGTTCGCCCGAAGACGGCTGGCCAGAAGCGTTATGTGGATGCAATTCGTGAAAACACAATCACTTTCGGAATTGGTCCAGCAGGTACCGGGAAAAGTTGGTTGGCTGTAGCAATGGCTGTTCAAGCCCTGCATGCTCGCCAAGTGCAACGTATAGTTCTCACTCGACCTGCTGTGGAAGCCGGTGAAAGGTTGGGTTTTTTACCTGGCGACCTGATGGCAAAGATCGACCCGTATCTGCGCCCGCTCTATGACGCCCTCTACGACATGGTCGATGCTGAGGCTGTCATGAAGCTTGTAGAAAGGCAGACCATTGAAGTGGCGCCCTTGGCTTTTATGCGTGGCCGAACACTGAATAACTCCTTCATTATTTTAGATGAGGCTCAGAACACCACTCCAGAGCAAATGAAGATGTTTCTTACCCGTATCGGGTTTGGCTCGAAAGTGGTTGTGACTGGAGATATCTCGCAAATTGATGTGCCTGACGGACGTAGCGGGCTGGTTGGCCTAGATAAGAAGCTCACGAATATTGAATCACTGGAATTTGTGCGCTTGGATAGCACGGACGTGGTGCGTCACCGTATTGTGGCGGACATTGTCAATGCATATGAGAGAAGTGATCTGCGAGAACGAGATTCTGAACCGCGAAAAGGCTCACGTCGTGGCTGAATCAAAACCTCATATTGAATCGTCGCGTCGGTCTGGTGGCGATGGTGTTCCAGAGGTGTTTATCTCTGATGAACAAGATGATGTTCCTATAGATCTTGAACGGTGGCGCAACATTGCACTTGGAGCACTAGCTCACGAGGGGGTACGGGGTTTGTGCGAGCTCACGATCTATTTTGTGGATGAGTTAGCGATAACCGATTTGAACCGTGAACACATGGGCAAAGATGGCCCCACCGATGTTTTGGCATTTCCGCTAGATGGAGTGGAGTGCATTGAAATTCAGGGTCCAGGCGCAATTTCTCGTGGACCAGCTCGACCACATCACGACCACGACGATATGCCGTTGCTACTGGGTGACGTATTTGTGTGTCCTTTGGTTGCACAATTCCAGGCTCCCACTCACGCTGGTTCACTAGATGACGAAATTGCGCTTCTTGTGGTGCATGGCATCCTTCATGTTTTGGGATACGACCACGATGGTGAGGTCGACAAGGCCAAAATGCAAGAACACGAACGTCTCATTCTTAGCCAATATCACTGGAGCGGTCCGCCGCCTTCACACTTTCAACAGGAGCACACATCATGATTGCAGCATCACCTACACCTATTGACTGGTGGATGTTGATCACTATTGGTTTTCTATTACTTATCCTCATCTTCTTCGCAGTCGCGGAAATGGGGTTGTCTCGTATGTCTAAGCCTAAGGCTCAAGCCTTGGCAGATTCCGGCACTAAGGGTGGTGCAGCGTTATTGGAATTAGTGTCGCATCCAGAGCGCTGGGTCAATCCATTGTTGTTGTCGGTAAACATTTGCCAAACAGTGCAAGCAACATTGACTGGTGTTGTCGCAGGCAGTCTCTTTGGGCCTGCAGGTGTTGCAATTGGTGTGTTGTTGAATGTGGTGGTTTTCTTCGTCTTTGCTGAAGCGGTGCCC
Organism: Ilumatobacteraceae bacterium; assembly: GCA_032121425.1. Classification (GTDB taxonomy): domain Bacteria; phylum Actinomycetota; class Acidimicrobiia; order Acidimicrobiales; family Ilumatobacteraceae; genus UBA2093. The sequence continues at coordinate 4,509 of JAUMDU010000183.1, forward strand.
AAAACCTATGCGGTCATCCATTCCGATCGAGCTGCGCTTTCCACAGCACGATTGATTCGCTTCTTGGTTTCATTTGCTCCCTTGCGTTTGATCTCAAAGGGATTAATCGGTCTCACAAATATTGTTGTCAAGGGCAAAGGTCTTCAAGAGGGCCCTTTCATAGGTGAACAGGAATTCTTAGGAATTGTGGAGGCAGCTGCCCAAGAAGAAGTGATTGAGCACGAAGAACGTGAGCTAATTGAATCAATTATTGAATTTGGCGACACAGTAGTCCGTGAGATCATGCGCCCCCGTCCCGACTTCATCAGCGTTGACTCGGGTATGAGTATCGATAAAGCACTTGACGAAGCTTTCGAGCATGGTGTTAGTCGTCTACCTGTGCTCAAGGAAGATGAAGACGGAAACGAAGATGTGTTGGGAATTGTCTATACGAAGGACCTCATGCGAAAAATTCGCACGGGTGAGGGTTCTAAAGAAGTTGACGCCCTGGTGAGAACTGCCGTAGTAATCCCAGAAAATAAACCAGTAGCGAAACTCATGCGCGAGATGCAGCGCGAGCATTTCCACATGGCGATTGTTGCCGATGAATACGGAAGCATTGCCGGTCTTGTAACGCTTGAAGATTGTCTTGAGGAACTCGTTGGAGAAATCGTTGACGAGCACGATGAGGAAGTTCCTGATATTCAAAATCTTCCCAATGGCGAATCAATGGTGGATGCCAGTATGTCGATATCGGACTTCAACAGTTACTTCAAGATGAATCTTGATGAAGATGAATACGACACTCTTGGTGGTTACATATTCGGGACACTCGAGCGAGTGCCTGAACTCGGTGAACTGCTTGCAGTGGATGGATGGAATTTGATAGTCGAAGGTCTTGAAGGTCGACGAATCACTGCAGTACGCATGAAGCCAGCAGTGACCGACACTGTCATTGATTTAGCCGATTAGTGACTTGACGGCGTATCAAGTGAAGCAATGAGTGTTGCTCTTTGAGGTTTGCCTAAAGATGTCTTTGGTATCTCTGTCACCAGGATGATTTTTTTTGGTGCATAAAAACTTGGAAGTGTTTGTTTGACGTGTGCGCGCACTTCATTCAGGGTGAGAGGCGCAGAACCTTTGGTGACTATCCATGCCGTGACGCAATGTCCCCATGTTGGATCGGCAACTCCACCGACACAGACCTCTTGCACTGCTGGGTGTTCTAGAAGAGACTCCTCAACGGTATTTGGCCAGATGTTTTCTCCACCTGAAATGATTAAATCACCTTGGCGCCCTTCAATATGTACAAGTCCGTGAGCATCAATAGTGCCAATGTCGCCCGTAGGCAACCATCCATCAGCGGTGAATGGGTGTGATCCATCTCTGAACTCTCGCATCATCATCGGCGCTTTGAGATGCACCATAGAAG
>JAUMDU010000184.1:0-6578 GCA_032121425.1 Ilumatobacteraceae bacterium
AGTCAGTTCAGATGACCACGACACATGGACGCAAGGAAGCATCTTTGTCGGGACCGAGGCGGTCTTGCATCGAATATCAGGAATAGAAGTTGTGGTGTGTGCAGACATTGATCGCGACCTCGGAGCCCCGAGAATGACTGCTTCACGTGAAGTATTGGCCTTGGTGGCAAGAGCGGCGCGGCTTGTGGGCGAGCGAGGCAAAGTCATTGTGCAAACGCGCCGACCACAACACCCGTTGCTGCTTGCATTGAGTCAAGATGATGTCGCCGATGCACTATTGAAATGGTGTGAACAAGATCTCGCGCAGCGAAAGATGTTTGGCTTTCCACCTTTTGGTGTTTTAGCGCATGTGTCAGTCAAGTCTCCTGGGTCCGTCAGCGAGATTCCTTCAATAGAAGGTGTTGATATTGCTCGCTTTGAGGATTTCGCAATTGTTAAAGCCTCAACACGCGATGAGCTCGGCAGTGCAATTACTCAGATTCGCGAATCTCTTGGTGCTTCGGTACGCGTGCACGCAGACCCAGTGCGTTATTAGTTTTTCTCATCCTTTGATCGAGAAGCTTCGATAACGCGAAAGCCTTTACTGCTTGCGAGCTTGACAGCAGGTAAACCTTGGGCATTGAGCCAATTAATGAGTGAGTCCGCACCGAGATTTTTGCTCACAACAAGGTGACCGTGAGCATCTTCATCGAGGCGAGGTAGCCATGTAAGAAGAAGGTCATGTAACTCTGTTTTCCCAATTCGGATGGGGGGATTTGACCACAAAAGTGCGTAACGGTCGTCGGGGTTTCTTTGGATGGGATCTATTGCCACCACGTTGGTGATGTTGTTTCTGGTGGCATTATCCAGACATAGTTGACGCGCGCGTGCGTTGACATCGACGGCGTGCACTGTGCAATGCGGATACAGAGTTGCCATGGTCAGGGCAATGGCGCCACTTCCACATCCGAGGTCACACAGTAGAGACCCGGCGGGTAGTTGAGGCAACTGTTGTTTGAGTGCCCATTCCAAAAGAACTGCAGTGCCTTTGTCGAGGCCTCGGGCACTAAAGACTCCAGTCTCTGATGCCAATGTAAGCCAGTGGTCCCGGACACGAATGGTGAAATCAGTGCGTTGCGACTCGGACTTTGGTTGAGAATCGAAATAGTGGGCCATGGGTTGACCATCAGGGGTGTCCGTCGATGAGTTCGTCACACAGGTAGCCTTTCAGATTATGGGTTACGACATTCGCACCTATGGCGATCCGGTTTTAACAACGGTTGCAGAGCAAGTGGAAAACATCGATGGGAAAGTGGTCCGCCTCACCCAATCGATGTTGCAGGCTATGTACAAGGCACCTGGTTTAGGTCTTGCTGCTCCTCAAATTGGAGTGCAAAAGCAGATTTTTGTCTATGACATCGATGGAACGCCCACCACATTGATTAATCCAAAGATTGTTGAAGAGCGAGGGGAGTGGGTCTTTGATGAGGGCTGCCTTTCTATTCCAGGTTTGTTCGTGGAAATGATTCGTCCAAAGGAAGTTCTTTTGGAAGCGATTGATCTCAATGGAAACACCATCCAGATTGAGGCCGATGAGTTGCTGGCGCGCCTTTTTCAACATGAACTTGACCATCTCAATGGGGTCTTGATGTTCGAGCGAATGACTCCTGATCAACGTGACGAAGCTTTGCGTGAGTACAAGCGCATCGTCGATGCCGGTGGGCCGGTCGGGGACCCCAGTCATATTGGGCTGAAATAAATTCATGTCCAAAGAGGTGCGACCTCTGGTGTTTCTCGGCACGCCCGAACCAGCAGCATTCGTTCTCAAAAAACTTCTTGAAGCCAATTTCCCTATTGCCCATGTAGTCACCCGAAAAGATGCTCGACGTGGACGTGGAGGTGCGACATCTGGGTCTGCAGTCAAGGTCGTGGCACAGTCGCACGGAATTGAGGTATCTCATGACCTTGAGTGGATTACACACAATGCTCATCTCGGTCTTTTGGGAATCGTTGTGGCGTATGGGCGACTTATCCCGGCGGCCATTCTTGACACCACACCAATGATTAATGTGCACTTTTCATTGTTGCCGCGATGGCGCGGTGCAGCACCCGTAGAACGTGCGATTTTGGCTGGCGATGAGGTCACTGGAGTATGCATCATGGACCTTGAAGAAACTCTAGATACTGGTCCAGTACATGCATGTCGTGAAGTGCCTCTCACGAGTAGTCACACTGCAACTTCTTTGACCGAGCAGCTAGCTGAAGTGGGATCAGATGTTCTTATCAAGTTGCTGACGGCTGGTTTGTCGAATGCGTCGCCTCAGATGGGTGAAGCAACATATGCAGCCAAGATTTCACCATCAGAACTGCGCATCAATTGGAATGAGTCAGCAGAAGTGATTCATCGCAAAATCCGAGCTCTTCGCAGTTTTACGTCTATTGATGGTCTGCGATTACGGATCCTTGAAGCAGATATCTCAACACGCAACGGCGAGGGAGTGCCTGGGCACTGTGGCGATGATGGGGTAGTGGCAACTGGTGAAGGGTGTCTCGTGTTGCGTCGTGTTCAGCCTGAGGGCAAAAACCCCATGGATGCAGGTGCATGGTTGCGTGGAAGGTCTGCTGGCGGACTGCAGTTCGATGTAGGCGTGGATTAGTGCAGCGTTAATTACATCGTGGCTGGCCACTCGTGGTGGATAGCCTCGGTGTGTGCTCAAATTAGTTCTCCCCAAAGGTTCGCTGGAAAAGGCAACATTCGATCTCTTCGATGCTGCCGATTTGACAGTGATGCGTTCGTCGTCGGTGGATTACAAAGCCACGATTGATGATCCTCGTATTGATGAAGTACGAATTTTGCGTCCGCAGGAAATTGGTGGCTATGTGCAAGAGGGTCTCTTCGACATGGGCATCACTGGTCGTGATTGGATTGAAGAAACATCAAGTGATGTAGTGAGTTTGGGTGAACTGAAGTATTCCAAGGTCACCTCGCAGCCTGTGCGGGTAGTTGTCGCTGTTGCAGATTCATCTACTGCACGAAGCGTGGCAGACCTCGGTGATGGCGTGCGAGTCACATCGGAATATCCCGAGATGACGCGGCGATATTTCGCTGAGCGCGGAATCAAAGCAGATGTGCGATTAAGTTATGGGGCCAGCGAGGCGAAGATTCCAGATATTGCCGATTGCGTAGTGGATATCACCGAGACCGGTCGGGCACTGCGTGCTGCTGGGCTTCGCATTATCGACACCATGTTGACGAGCTACACAGAACTGGTAGCAAACAAAGATTCTTGGGCAGATCCCGCAAAGCGTCACGCGATGGAACAGATCATGACGCTTCTTACGGGAACGCTAGAAGCTAGAGGCAAAGTGCTGCTGAAGTTGAACGTAACCGCAGAAGCAATGGATGCTGTGTTGGCTCTGTTGCCGGCAGCTAAATCGCCGACCATTTCACAACTTGCTTCTGGTGGGTTTGCTGTGGAGACGGTGGTAGTGAAACGCGGTATCAATACTTTGATTCCCGATCTCATTGATGCTGGGGCATCTGACCTTCTCGAAATTCCGATTGCAAAAATCATTCACTAAACACAATGAACATCAACGACCAACGACATACCGGTGTGGTGGTGGCATTTGATGCCCATGCCGGCCTTGGTGAGATTAGAGATCAGCATGGAAAGGCGTTGCCATTTCATTGTGTGTCGCTCAGTGATGGATCACGATCGGTGGATATTGGCACCCACGTGAAGTTCGTCGTGCGTTTTCATGTTCGTCGTGAAGAAGCTTTCGATATTGAGGTCGTGACTTCTTCCTAGTGCGTGGGTGACTAGGAGTTATCTGAACTTTTTTGCACGTACACAAGTCGAATGTTGCCCAGTGCGGCCAACAACGTGTCATGGTGTTCGCCAATTTTGTCTCCGAGCCCTTCTACGAGCAGACCAAGTGCATCGATGGCTAATTGGGCATCTTTGAGCCGTGGGGGCTCGCTTGACAGATGTATGGCAGCGAGTTCAAACAGACCCATGGCGTGATTGCTCACCACGACGGAGGCGGGGATGCCTTCGAGTCGGCGGCGAGCTTCGGCCACTGCCTCTAGGGCTTCGGCTGTCTGGTCGTTGAGTGGGCTACCTGGCTGGGGGGTGGTGTTGTCTTGGCTCATTGGGCGGTACCCTAGTAGCCGTCAATTAAACGAAGTGGGGTTTTGGCCCCCACCTAGCCACCCCAAGCATTTGGGAGTGCGCCAGGTCGAGACTGTGAGCGGCTTGTGCTGCTCTCTTCTGCTTCGCGCATTGGCGGATATGTTCCGCATCCGCGGTTCAGCACGAAGGAGGGCGTGGCCCATTGCACAAGAGAGACAGTCATAGTTACACCGCAAAATGAACCCCGCTACAACGAGCGCATTCGTGCGCGTGAGGTTCGCCTAATTGGACCAGATGGAAGCCAGGTGGGTATTCGTCCCACAGCAGACGCCTTGGTTTTGGCCCGTGAATTAGATCTCGACTTAGTTGAGGTTGCTCCACTTGCCAATCCGCCGGTGTGCCGCATTATGGATTACGGAAAGTTCCGATACGAAGAGGCGCAGAAGGCAAAAGAATCGCGGAAGAAAACAACCCATGTCACGGTCAAGGAAGTCAAATTCCGACCGAAGATCGGCAAGGGCGATTTTGACACCAAGGTTCGCCACATGCGTGACTTTTTAGAGGATGGCCACAAGGTGAAAGTGACGTTGCAGTTCCGTGGTCGCGAGGTGGCCCACCCAGAACTGGGAGCCCGCATTCTCGATGCAGCACTGGAACAGTTGGGTGCACTTGCGAAAGTAGAAACTCAAGCCCGGCTTGAGGGTCGAAATATGACAATGGTGTTATCTCCGGACAAAAAGCCCGCGAAGAAGAACGAAAAAGAGCAGTCAGGGTCGACAGAACCAGTGGCGCCCGCTGCTCCGGCAATTGAGTCGCAAGATTCACAGTAAGTAACAACAGAGAGGCACAACATGCCAAAGATGAAGACAAGCAAAACCGCAGCAAAGCGTTTCAAAAAAACGGGCTCGGGTAAGTTGCGCCGTCAACAAGCAAACCGTCAGCACTTGTTCGAAAAGAAGTCAAGTGTGCGTACGCGTCGCTTGGCCGGCGATGTTGATGTGCACCCCGGTGATGCACGCAAGATCAAGCGTCTGCTTGCAGAGCGCTGAGTAAGTCGAGAGAGTTAGGAGAAATCAATGGCACGTGTAAAAAGAGCAGTACATGCTCGCAAGAAGCATCGTTCAGTTTTAAAGAAGGCCAAGGGCTACTACGGCAATAAGAGTCGTTCATTTCGCGCAGCTAATGAACAGGTCATGCACTCTGGTCAGTATGCGTTTCGTGACCGTCGTGCAAAGAAGGGCGAGTTTCGTCGTTTGTGGATCCAGCGCATCAATGCTGCATGCCGTTTGAATGACATTTCGTATAGCCGCTTTATTGCAGGTTTGAATGCTGCTGGTATCGAAGTGGACCGCAAGATCTTGGCTGACCTTGCTGTGCATGATGCAGAAGCATTTAGTGCCTTGGTTGTTACAGCAAAGGCCGCACTGGTCTGAGTCGTTTACGACTGTCATCTGCGAACCCTCGGGTTCAGACTCTGCGGCGCCTCACTGGGCGCCGCAGTTTTCGTTATGAACAGGGCCTGTTCGTAGTCGAAGGACCCGTATTAGTGCGCGAGGCTGTAGAGGCAGGATTAGAAATCGTTGAGCAGTACGTGCGCGATGACTACAGCGATTATCTTGCCCCCATGGATACCTATGAGTTAGATGAGAAAACATTTCGTTCCGTCTCAGACACCGAATCACCTCGTGGGATTATTGCAGTCTGTGAAATGAGTGATCCTGGCCCAATGACGTTTAGCGCAAGCGATTGGCTTCTTGTGTTGTGCGAGGTTAGTGATCCAGGAAACATGGGCACGCTGATAAGAAGCGCCGAAGCTGCTGGTGCACGTGGGGTAATCACAGTGGGGTCAACAGTGGATCATTGGTCTCCCAAAGTGGTGCGAGCCTCTGCAGGCGCTGTTTTTCATGTACCCATTTGGAGTGTTCAGTCACTTGAGTCATTGAGTGACCAAGGTATGCGTTTGTTGGGAACCACCTCGCATGATTCATTGTCGATATCGCATCCTGAGTCGATGTATGACTGTGATTATTCAGGTCTGTTAGGTGTGGTGTTGGGCAATGAGGCGCACGGGCTAGATCCGGAGGCGCCAGTTGATGCGTGGGTCACTATTGAACACGCTGGGCGATCAGAGAGCTTGAATGTTGCAATGGCGGGCACTGTGTTTGCCATGCATGTGGCGTATCAACGAAGTGGGCACCAGTAATGCTCCCTTGTCGTGCGGGTTCTGACGAGTAGCGTTTCATTGGTTATGGCATCCTCTTCACAATCCGAAAGAGCCTCTTTGGCGGACGCGTTGTCGTCTGGCATCTCGGCGATATCACAGGCAGTGTCCACTAATGAACTGCGTGCAGTGATGACCACTTTGACAGGCAAAAAGGGCGCCGTTGCCGCTGTGAAATCACAATTAGGTCGAGTGGCCGACATTGAGGAGCGAAAAGCACTTGGTGTCTTGGTGAACGAGGC
>JAUMDU010000185.1:0-1656 GCA_032121425.1 Ilumatobacteraceae bacterium
TAATTTCTGATGTCGCGCCCGCATAGTGGGAAGCATGTCAATTCCTAATGCTCGCTGTTCTCCACCCCAAGGACTCGTCGGTGATGCACCTGCGCCAATTCCCAATGTCAATCGGCCACCAGAAACTTCTTGCAATGTAGAGACAATGTTTGCCAGCAAACCAGGATGGCGATTATTGATGTTGGTCACCAATGTTCCAAGTTTGATGGTGGGCGCAAGATGAGCCCATGTGGTCAACGTGGTAAAACACTCCGGCATGGTGTCTGACTGAAACATCTCACCAGAAAAGTGATCCAAGTTCCACAATGTGTCAAAGCCTGCTTCTTGCGCTGCACGTACAGATTCTTCAATGAGCGACCACGGACCAGAGCCTTGATTGATCTGAAAATCAATAATCATTTCTTTCCTCCACCCAACGCTCACCCATGAACGGCCAGATGCCATACATCTCTTGCGCAAATTGTGTTGCGTCACGCTGGCGAGCCCATGTGCGAAGCGAGCCCTGCATCCAATGCCTCTCAATCGTGGCATCGTAGATTTCGCCGAATCGCTCGCGGGGCAATGTCGATGAATGTCGAGGAGCATTGGCAATAATCGACGTTCCAGCGTCTTTGTGATCCACGCTTGCTACGTGCCGAAGGCGTGAGAGCACTGCAAGTTCATCACGCCGTGGCGTGTGGCCCACTTGCATCATTGCCGCCCATGCCGCACCACCCGTGATGTCATCGAGAACAACGCCAGAGCGATGCGTGCCATTCACAATTGCAATTGCGCTCTCTATTGCTGCAGCACACATAACGCCCACAATCTCATCATGTTGGGAAACTTCCGCAGGCGTGTCTGCAAAAATGGGAGCGAATCCTTGATGTGCGTGTGCAAAGTCAATCACCGATCCGTGTGGCGCAGTCATCAATGTTTCCCACAAGTGAATCACTCCCAGAAGCCGCACATTGTCATCAAGTGATCCCAGATCATCCATAGCGATGCCATGCATCGCCAGGCGTGTGCGATGTGCTGTCGCATCCCAGTACAAGCCCAAAAACCGACCCTCAATGGTTGCGCGACCCTGTGTTGCACCACCCACCAATTCAGCCAAGTCGGCAACCGTGGCACCAGTCCACCCGGCATCGACCACTACGTGGTGTCCGTGCGACAGCATTCCTACGGAGTCGAGATACCCCAAAACTCGTTCACGCAGTTTCCCCGATGCATCCAAGATGTGTTGTTCGTTCTGAAGAACTATCTCGCGTGCAGTATCAGCATCAACCACTGTGTCGGGAGCAAGTGAGGCCTTCAATGTGCAACCGAAACGTTCGCCCAATTGTTGAACAGTGATGCGTTCGTGTTGACCCACGAAACGTCGCGCCACTGCATCATCTATAACTGCGAGATTGGCACGACCAAAGACCGAACGAGAAAACGCCAAGTAATGACTAGGAGTATCTGTGGTGTGTGCAAAAGTCTGCGACCACACCTGGTGGGCAAGCCAACCATCGCGGGCCGCAAAATACACACCAGCCACTTCGCGCTGAGCAAGCACTGTGCGCACGTCATGTATTTGTGCAGCAACAAGAACCGCAAGCGCGCCTGCACCAAGACTGTGGGCGCTGTCCCAGCCAGATACGTATGTCTCATCGCGAAGTGTTGCCTCAATAT
>JAUMDU010000186.1:0-5069 GCA_032121425.1 Ilumatobacteraceae bacterium
CGCCAATGCGGTCGAAGTTCGGATGGAAACGTCCACCAGTGGCAGCTTCAATCAAGTTGAGAACATATTCGCGGTCTCTAAAAGCGAAGAACACAGGTGTGACTGCACCCATCTGCACGCCGAGGTCACCAAGGAACAGCGACACGTTTGCAATGCGAGAAAGCTCAAACAAGATGGTGCGAATGTGTTGGGCACGTGGTGGTGCTTCAACGCCCATCAACTTTTCTGCAGCCAAAATGAATGGCACTTCGTTAGCAAATGAACCCAACCAGTCGATGCGGTTGACGAGAGCGGTGACCTGAGGATAGGTACGCACTTCGGTCAACTTCTCATAACCACGGTGCATGTAGCCAGCCGATGGTTCCGCCCACAACACTTGTTCGCCATCAAGTCGCGCGATGATGCGCAAAGTTCCATGAGTGGCTGGGTGCTGTGGTCCAATGTTGAGGGTCATGCCCTCTGTTTCAAGTTCGACATTGACTCGTGCATCTGCAGCTTGTGCTGCGATGTATGCCAACTGTTGACGGTCTCCCATCATTGTCATGATGCTCCGCCCTCCTCTTGATCATCGTCGCCCGGCATCGGTTCAACATCCACAATTCCCGGCCATGGTTTTACGATGCGTGCAAGCAATGGGAAGTCTTTGCGTAGCGGAAAGCCCTCGAAGTCCATCGGCAAGTACATCTTGCGCAAATCAGGATGCCCCGTGAAAACAATTCCAAACATTTCCCATGTTTCACGCTCATGCCAATTGGCACCTGCAAATACAGACGTCCACGACTGAATAGAGGGTTGTGTGTCATCAACATCGGCCTTGATATTGATTCCCAAAGAAGTGTGAGGTTGCGTCAAGCGTGCAAGAACTTGAAAGCGCGTGGTACCTCCGGTGTAGCCCTGCTTAATAGACATGTCGCGTTCAGGTGCTGGTTCGGTGGGATCATCTTCACCTTTGCCAAATGGCGATGGCATCCAGTCAATTGCAGATACGAAACAAAAATAGGTGTACCCAAGCGACTTCAAAGTTTCTGCTGTGTTGAGCCATGACTCTGCAGTGACACGAATCCACATGTCGTCGTGTGGCTTCACCAATGAATCAATCACGGCGTCACCTAGTGCATTTTTAATACGCACAATTTCCGTCTCACGCACATCGTCGCGTGGGGTTTCGGTAGTGGAATCAGTTGTTGACGACAACGGGAACACCACCTTTCTCAATCGACTCACTATCAACGACATTCATTGGCTTCGTGCCTTCGCCACGCCAACGCGCACCCATGTCTTCGTTCTTAATGCGCTGTTGCAACATCACGATTCCTTCAAGCAATGCTTCGGGGCGAGGAGGACATCCCGGTACATACACATCCACAGGAATGATTTGATCAACACCTTTTGTGACCGAGTAGCTATCCCAATATGGTCCGCCACAGTTGGCACAGCTACCCATCGAAATCACGTATTTGGGTTCTGGCATTTGTTCGTACAAACGCTTGATAGCTGGGGCCATCTTGTCTGTCACTGTTCCAGAAATAACTACAAGGTCAGCTTGACGAGGCGATGCAGGAAGAGGAATAACTCCAAGACGCATTACGTCATAACGTGGCGAACCAAACGCAGCACCCATTTCAATGGCGCAACATGCCAAGCCCCACTGATACACCCACATGCTGTGTGAGCGACCGAGGTTGAACAAGGTTGTCAGCGGTTTTGGAAGCCGTCCGCGATCTACAAGGCCCATATCTTTGTGTTCCTTAACTTCCTAGACCCAACGCAAGACGCCTTTGCGCCATGCGTAGACCAAACCGAGAAGAAGAACGCCCACAAAGACGCCCATCTCCACCAAACCAAATGTGCCATATCGTTCCAGCTGTGTTGCCCACGGGAAGATAAACACTGCTTCCACGTCAAAGATCACAAACAACAAGGCGAATACGTAATAACGGATCTGACTTTGTGACCAGCCATCACCAACGGGATCAACACCACTTTCGTATGTCAGCAGTTTTTCTCGCGTTGGCTTCGAAGGCCGAAGCAAAGAAGAGATGCCCAGTAAAAGGCCTGCTACAAGAAACGCAGCAAGACCAAACCAGACAACTGTGAGGTAGGACCGTAGGAACGGAGACATCGGAAACGAAACTACTACGGAGGGCCACAATCACCCCAACTTCAACGCGTGAGACCTATGTCTATGTGCCTTTGTGCAATATCGGAGAGAAACCACGCGATCAATTCATCGCACCTCCGGGAGGCGTCTTCAAGGTGTTCTGAGGTGACAAGTTGGAGCTTTTCCGGTGAAATTTTGGCGGCTTCAAGTTCGGCCACCCCATCTCCTGAGGACCAGGTTCGCACGATGCTTTCGGTGGCTTCCGGATGAAATTGGACCCCCAAAGTGCGACCACAGACCATGGCTTGAGGCCCCACCGGGGATTCTGCCAGCACCGTGGCCCCGGAAGGGACTGAAAATGTGTCGTAATGCCACTGCATCCACGGCCCCTCGCATAGCGCCGCTGGTATGAGATGGGCTGATTCGGCTACTGGGGTGACCTGATGCCATCCAATTTCTGGACTTTGTGCTTTTGTGACTTCTCCCCCCAAAACCGTGGAGAGTTGTTGGGCCCCAAAACAGATGCCCAAGACGGGTACCCCCTTAGAGATAGCCCCCGCCAAAAACTGTTGTTCCGCGCGAATGGGCTCCGCCACATGGTCCCAATACGTGCTCCAACCCGACCCCATCGAGACCACAAGATCAATCTCTTCCTGTGAGGACCAATCATGGTGATATTCACGGATGAACTCCACAAAGCTGTATCCCCGACGGCGCAACGCCTTACCCACAAGACCCGAATCGGCGTCACCAGCATTGGCGATAAGAGCAGCGCGCATGACCACTACCGTAGGTCATCAATCATGAAACCACTTGTATTAATTCCTGGTCGCCACAGTGAACAAGCCGCGGGACACCGCACCGCTGTGGTCACTGCTGGTCGACTCTATGCAGATGCGATTGAACGCGCCGGTGGAATAGCTGTCATTCTCCCGCCCACCTTGGATGTCAATGTCGTGCGTGAGGCGACCACACGATGCGACGGGCTTGTCTTTCTTGGCGGAGGAGATGTGTGTCCACGCACTTATGGCGAAGAAGAAACCGCACAACTCTATGGAGTCAACGAATCTTTGGATGAATTTGAATCACTCGTGCTTCACCAAGCCATTGCACTTGATAAACCCATCTTGGCGATTTGTCGTGGACACCAAATGTTGAATGTGGCATTGGGTGGAACATTGATTCAACACCTTGATACCACTCACGATCATCGCGACACAATGCATGAGGTTGAGCTTGTTGATGATTCCTATGTCGCCCATGCCATGGGTACTACGCGACCTACAGTGCATTCATTTCACCATCAAGCAATCAAACAACTTTCTGCCGATTTACACGTGGTAGGTACCCACGCAGACGGCACCATTGAAGCAGTACAACACACAACAGCAAGTTGGATTGTGGGAGTGCAATGGCATCCAGAAGACACCGCGCACACTGACTCACAACAGCAACAACTTTTTAATGAACTAGTACGTCGCGCGCAAGCAACTACATAACAACTTTCAACCGCACTGATTTCGTAATCGGCCGCTTGCCCTTCGCGCGCACCGTCACCGACACTGAGCAATACCCTTTTCTTACTGCCACTACCTTGTTGTTTTTAATGCGACAAAATGCCCTGTCTCTGCTTTTCGGAACACTGATTGAGATAGTTGCCCCGCGCGGCACTGTAATCTTTGCCATCTTGGCCATTGTGGTGCGACTTACTGGCGCGTTTCTCGACACACGTTTGGCTATTGATTGCGTGGAGGTCGCAGTTATACAAGGAACCGACATTGCCGCGCCAACTTCACATTTGCTTGCAGCCACATACAGCAATCGATTTGGCGTAAACAGCGAAATATTTCTCACCGCCCAAGGAGTTGAAGTGTTCAGTACCGCAGCAGTGATAGCAGTGGCGCTCGCAGTGGGGAAAAGACCTCGAACAACAGCGGCGTAGCCAGCCACATGTGGCGCCGCCATCGATGTCCCATCTTTTGTACTTATAGAGGTATCTGATCCAATACCCGCAGCAGTGATGTCCACACCTGGAGCGAAAATGTCCACGCATGATCCATGATTTGAAAAGTTCGCCTGGGTGTCGTATTCAGTCGATGCTGCAACCGTGATGGCCAAGGGCTCACTTGCCGGAGAGCTATAGCACGCGTTCCATCCATCATTACCTGCTGCAGCCACAACAGGCACTCCCATTGCAATCAAGCTTTGCACGGCAAGATTCGTGGCCGAGTTATACCCGCCACCCAAACTCATGTTCACCACCGCGGGCCCACCGACCGAACGGATATTTCCTGCAATCCAGTTCAATCCAGAGATGGTCCTTGATTGCCACCCACTCCCCTCGCAATCGAGCACGCGAACCGGAACCAATATGGCCGCATTGGCGACACCAAACGAAGATCCTGCGGCAGTGGAGGCCACATGGGTTCCATGCCCGTTACAGTCGTTTGTTCCATAACCGTCATACACCAGCGAGTGTCCTACTACCACGCGGCCACCAAAGTCAGAGTGTGTCGCACGGATGCCGGTATCAACAATATAGATACGCACACCTTGTCCACGTCCGGGCATGTTCAATAACCCGTCAGTTGCAAGTCCTCGCGAGTCAAGTCGGTCGATTCCCCACGAGTGAGCAAACGTGGGCGCATTTTCCGATGGAACCACGGCGTTAGATGGTGCCGAATTCGGAGAAAACCCAGCGCTATTGCGAGCAACAACGGTAAAAACATAAGGAACACCATTAGTAAGACCCGAGATCACACACGACAAACCAGTCGCGGCTATGCAGGAACGGCCACCTGGTGTCGCGGTGGCGGTGTAGGAGGTGATTGCCATGCCGCCATTGGACGCAGGTGCTGTCCATGACACTCGTGCAGAAGCATTACCACCCGCGGCGGCGACACTCGTTGGTGCCAAGGGAACAATTGTCCCGCCGATTGTCCACGACAAGATGAAGTTGCCAGACCTA
>JAUMDU010000187.1:0-2903 GCA_032121425.1 Ilumatobacteraceae bacterium
TTTGCATATGACTACACCTTGTGGACATCTATTTCACACGGTGTTTTCCACAGTATTTCCGCATGGAACAACGCTGGCTTTGCGCTGTACAGCGACAGCTTGATGCAATTTGTAAATGACTGGTTTATAAGCATCGCAATCTCGGTCGCAGTTATTTTTGGTGGTCTTGGATTTCCTGTCTTGCGCGCTTTCTCTGTGCATGGAAGAAGTTGGAAGTCGTGGTCGCTACATGCAAAGTTGACAGTGATGACCACCGCTGCACTGATTCTCTTTGGGTTTGTCGCATTCGCCACATTGGAATGGACAAACCCTGACACTCTTGGTGCACTGTCTTCTACATCTCGTGTTCATTCGGCATTCTTTATGTCTGTTCAACCTCGTACAGCTGGATTCAACTCCGTAGACGTGGCATCGCTTAATGAGGAATCTGTGTTTGTGTCCATTGGATTGATGTTGATTGGTGGAGGAAGTGCGTCAACCGCTGGCGGCATTAAAGTGACAACTTTCGCTTTGCTGGCATTTGTGATGTGGGCAGAAGTGCGTGGCGATCGCGACGTGCACATTTTCAAGAGAAGAATTCCGGAAAGTATTCAACGACAGGCAGTCACGGTCTCACTGGCAGGTGTGGGAATTCTTGCTGTAGCAACTTTGGCCATCATGATGACTGGTGACTTCAGTTTGGGCCAAAGTGCCTTTGAAGCAATTTCAGCTTTGTCTACTGTGGGCCTAACGAATGGAATTGCGGGCCAGCACAGCGTGGTAGCTGATCTTGTTCTCACGGTGTTGATGTTTGTGGGACGACTAGGTCCGGTCACGTTGGCAGCCGCAATCACCTTGAGGGCTCGACCAAATCTTTATCGTTATCCCACTGACCGTCCGTTGATTGGATAACACCATGAGTCATAACTTCATACAACTATGGATAGTTTGCATTAGAGAGGTAACACACCATGTCAACATTTAACCCAGCCACTCATGATGCTGCCGACCGAAGTGGAGTGCTCATTGTTGGGCTTGGTCGATTCGGTGAGGCTCTTGCGCGCGGGTTGATAGAGCAAGGCATTGAAGTTCTCGCAGTGGATTTTGACGAGGACATCGTTCAGCGTGTCTCCGGAGATCTTCCCAACGTTGTGCAAGCTGATGCCACCTCGGCTCGTGCAATGCGTCAAATTGGTGCGGAACAGTTCACTCGTGCCGTGGTTGCAATTGCCACCAACATTGAGTCATCCGTGCTTGCCACATTGGCACTTATCGACGAACTAAAGATTCCTACCGTGTGGGCCAAAGCACTCACACTTGAACATGCAAAAATCCTTGAGCGGGTAGGTGTTCAGCGTGTGATTCAGCCAGAACACGACATGGGCCAACGCACAGCTCGAAGTATTGCTCGTCGGGTAGCGGATTATTTCCACGTAGAGGACAATTTTGCGCTTGTAGAAATGGTTGCCCCTTTTCGTTACGTGGGTAAGCCTCTTGGCGAAACGGGTATTCGTGCAAAGTACGGGGTCACCATTGTGAGCATCAAACCACCTGGCGGTGAATTTCATCATGCCGATCAGACAACCATCTTGCAGTCTGAAGAATTGATTCTTCTTGCCGGTAAGCCAAGTGATTTAGATCGATTTGTTGCAGACGCCTAGTAAGCGCCAACCAAGTCTCAACAGAGTTTTTCCGTAAAGTCGATGCGCATCTCGATCAAATAATCATCTGTGGTGTCGGTGACACAGGCATTTTCACCGTATCCAGTATGGCGATTGGCATCAACGACTATGAGTCGACCATCTTCAAGTACAGCCGCCATTTTCCGAGTGCTAGCAAGTGGTGTTGCAGCATCACCGGTTACACCAATGACGAGAATGGGGCCTGCGCCTTTACCGGTGATTTCAATTCGTTGATCGATCTGAGTAGGCCAGAATACGCACACATATCCACCAACAAATCCTGGGTAGAGCAATGGCGCAATTTCTTGAAACCTTGGTGTGTGTGAGTCAGCTTCAGACACGGTTTGTGGTCCGGGGTCATCGAGACAACTAATTGCTAGAAATGCTTCGAGCTCGTTGCCGTACTCCCCATCGATTCCTCGCTGGTAGTAATCGTCGTAGAGTGTCAAGACACCTTCGCCATCACCAAGTTGAGCAGCGGCAAGTGCCTCTTCAAGTTGTGGCCACATAGCAGAGGAATACATAGCCATGGCCACTGCTGTTTGAAGTATGGATTGATTCACTGGGGCGCGGTCAGATGACACTTGTATGGGTCGTGCGTCTACCGACTCCATGAGTTCGATGAACGCCTGTCGCGGTTTGCCGTTGTTGTAAAACGCACACAGAACATCTTTTGCGCATTGATCAAGAAATTTTGAAAACTCATTTTCAAAACCTTGTGCTTGATTTAGCCCGGACTGCACGTAGTCGGCAGTGGGATCAGTAGCCCCATCGAGGACTGCTGCTCGCACTGTGTCAGGAAACATAGTTGCCCAGGTGCCACCAAGTTCACTCCCGTATGAAAAACCAAAATAAGTAATTTTTTCTTCATCGAGGGCTTTGCGAATCTCGTTCATGTCACGAGCGGAATTGTTTGTCGAGATGTAAGGCAATATTTCGTTATTGCCCTCTTCGCACTCATCAGCAAAACGCATCGAAGCATCAACGAGTCGTTGTTTTTCTTCTTCGTTGGCTGGCGTGGGGTCAATTGCGAAGTAATCGTCGTATTTGTCAATGCAGTCGACTGCTGGAGTGGAGTTTCCAGTGCCACGCGGATCCCAACCCACGACATCAAATACTTCTAGAAGACGAGAACTGAGATAAGCACTTGCATTTTCGGCAATTGCAGTGCCACCAAAACCTGGACCACCAGGATTTACCAACATGGATCCAATTCTCTTGGATGACTCAGTGGCAGGGTGT
>JAUMDU010000188.1:0-4382 GCA_032121425.1 Ilumatobacteraceae bacterium
GACGACCAACTTGATGCAACACGGGCGTGTTCAGCATCTGCAGGAATGGAAGTATTTGTTGCTCGTGAAGGCGTAACAATCAGTCTGTAGCCACGAATGTCTAATGTGGTGGTGTGTCCACTGAATTTGACTCCGCCCATTTTCGTGCCGTTCTCGGCCATGTTCCCACCTCTGTTGTTATCGTCACCGGTCTCAACGCAGCAGGTGATGCTTTCGGAATCACCATTGGTTCATTCACGTCGGTTTCATTAGATCCGCCACTCGTTGGATTTTTACCCGGGCTGAATTCAAAGTCGTGGTCTTCTATTCGCGAGTCTGGTCGATTCTGTGTGAACGTACTTGGCGCCAATCAAGAAGAAGTGTGTTGGCGATTTGCAAAAGAAGGCGATGACAAGTTCGCTGGACTTGATTGGACGCCATCTGCTGGTGGCAGTCCGATTATCCCTGGCTCTATTGCATGGATTGATTGTTCTTTGGAATCAGAAACTGTTGCGGGTGATCATTATTTCGTGCTGGGCAATGTGGAGTCTCTGGGTCATCGCGATGATGCTGCCGATGCGATGATCTTTTTCAAGGGCAAAGTAAACCAAGTAACCCACGTGCAGCAATAATCATGATTGCTTGGTTAAGCGCTGCAGTTGTGGGTGCATTCTTCGCAGTCGCAGGAGCTTTGAAGATTATGGGTTGGTTCCAGTGGCGCACAGATGCTGCTCGTCAACATTTGTGGCCCATAGTTGCCATTGCTACTCCGCCCATGGAGTTGTTGCTGGGGGCGTTGCTCATTGTGTTGCGGCCATCGCCAGTCGTGCTGGCGTTATCAACACTGTTGCTCGTGGTGTTTACGTCGTTTCTAGCCGTACAGGTGCTCACTAAATCAAGTGTTCCGTGTGCATGCTTTGGCGTGAGAAGCACACAGCCACCTTCGTGGAAAGATGTAGGGCGAAACGCGTTGCTACTTGTTCTGTTGTTTACTTCAGCTGCCTTGAGCTGATAGCAAAACTGCTACATGCACTGAAGCGCAAACACCAAAGTCTTTGCTTCGTCGAGCCACTGTTCGTATCTGCCTGACGGCCCACCATGGCCTGCACCCATCTCGCATTTGAACAACACGATTCGCTCGGGTGATTCATGCCGCATCTTTGCTACCCATTTTGCAGGTTCGTGGTAACTGACGCGCGGGTCGTTGAGCCCGGCAGTGACGTATGTGGCGGTCTTGATAGCGGATGAATCAAGGTCGTATGGCGAGTAGCTCAACATGTACGAAGCAAATGGTTCTCCACGCGGGTCACCCCATTCTTCCCACTCTGTAATGGTGAGCGGCAAGGTTGGGTCGCTCATCGTGGAGACAATGTCGACAAAAGGTACTTCAGCGATTGCCCCGGCAAAAGTTGTGGGGGAAAGTGCGACAGATGCGCCCACAGTGAGGCCGCCGGCACTGCCGCCGCGGACAACTATTCGAGATGGTGAGCAGATGGCCTGGTTTGCCAAATGTTCAGCACATGCAATGGTGTCGAGGAATGTGTTCTTCTTGGACAGGTATTTTCCGTTGAGATACCAATCTCTGCCCATTTCGCCGCCGCCTCGTGGGTGAGCAAGCGCCCAGATGCACCCACGATCTAATAGCGACAGTCGCGCAACAGAGAACCATGGAGCCACAGATATTTCGTATGCGCCGTAGACATACAGAAGTGCTGATGCGGTGCCATTCAGGGGCGTATCAATGTGGCGCACAATGTCCATGGGAACGAGCGTGCCATCGTGTGATGGAGCCCACAGTCGCTCTGACACGTATTTGCTGAGGTCACAATTCGGAGTTTGTGTTTGCTTCAGAATGCGAAGAGAAAGCGTACTTACATCACATGTTGCAGTGGTGGCTGGAACAGTAAGTGATTGATACGAAAGACGAATGCTGTCTGTATCAAAATCTGGATTGGCATCAATCTCTACTTCGTGTGGCTCATCAAGTACTGGAACTGATGTAATCGAGCCATCTTTCTTCACGAGAGAAATGGTCTGTTGCCCATTCACCCATCTCTGCATCACAGCGTGGTTGGCAAAGCACTCAAACTGACTAATGCGTTGACTAGGAATATGCGCAACAAGTGGCGTCCACTGCGATGGCGAATCAGTGGGGGCGGTGAAAATTGCAAAGTCTTTTGCGTGCAGGTTGGACATGATGGCAAAGACATCACCCCAATCGTCAATGGAGTACTCGACGTCCTCTTCTCTCGGACGTACAAGCGTGAGTGGTGACTCTGGCTGGGCACTTGGCAGCACCCATGAAGCGCTGGATGTCTTACTTGTTGAATCGACAACTATCCACGCCCCAGACCGGGTAGATGAAACAGAGATAAAGAACCTCTCATCGGGTTCTTCAAAGACAAGAACATCGGCAGATTGCGCAGTACCCAATTTGTGGCGCCACACCCGCCATGGCCGCATGGCTTCATCTGGAGTTACGTAAAAGATCCACTCGTTGTCGAGACTCCATGCAACACCGCCCCAGGTGGTTTCTGTAATCACATCGTCTGTGTCGCGTGCGTTCTCAATGTCTCGTATTCGCATGGTGTAGTGCTCGGAACCATCTACGTCGCTTGACCATGCGAGAAGTTCAGAGTTGTGTGAAACCTCAAACGCGCCAAGAGAGAAATACTCATGAGTGGCTGCTTCGGTATTTTCATCAAGAAGTAAAACGGTTTGTGCTGTGTCAACAGAAGGCCCACGCGTATGAATGGCGTATGACTTTCCAGTTTCGGTACGAGAGGTGTACCACCAGTTGTTGTGGAGAACTGGGTATGAAGAATCATCTTCGTTAATCCGCGACTTGATCTCGTTGAAGATCTCATTCGTAGAAGTTGAGTGTTGGGAGAACCAATGTTCAGCAAAATCATTCTCTGCAGTGAGGTATGTGGTGGTCTCGGGGTCTTCTTTGTTCAGCAACCATGCATAGGCATCATCGACATCTCCCGTTGGGCGCTGCCACACATGTGGCCGACGTGCTGCAATTGGGGTGTCTGTTGTCATGACATGAAGGTTATGGCGATGGTGAAGGTACCGTTTTGGTGTGCGCGTTTGGATAGACCAAGACCTATGTACTGGGGATGGCTTATGCGTGGACCATTGCCCTGAAGTCTTTGTTCAGCTCGAGGACGGAATTGCTTACGTGGCTACCAATGGGGCGCCAATGAACGACCCAGGAGGGTCTGGGTCCCTGGCCGAAGTAAAAAATAAAAACATAACTTCTGTTGTGTTGGCAGCAGACGTGTGCCCCGGTGAATGCATCTTTATTGAGTTATAGGGCATATCTGTTGCTTCAAGCCACCTCGTCAGTTGTGTGAGGCAATGAACAGAGTTTCGCAAATAAAGTATGTATATAAAATAAAAAGCCTCGTCGGTATTTACATATGTGACACAGGAACCATTTAGAGTGCTCCGAATGTCACCACGTAAAAATCTCGATCACCTTGAACACGGTCTTGCCGATGCATTAGGTGTGATGGGTGAATGGTGGACTCCATTAGTCATCTGGAACATCGAGCAGGGATCACATCGTTTCGAACAGTTGCAAAGTTCACTTGGAATAGCGCGAAACATTTTGACAAATCGCCTGAAGACACTTGTTGATTACAAAATCGTTGAGAAGCGTGAGTACTCAAGCAAGCCTCGTCGTTACGAGTATCACCTCACTGCACGAGGCGAAGCCCTTATTCCCATTCTGGCTGAGCTGGAAAAATGGGGAACAAAGATGGTCAAGAAATAATCAGATTAGAGTGGGCTGCATATGAAGCGATCCGCACTGATATTTCCGGCTTTAGCGATTGCCGTCGCTGTTGGGTGTGTGTCCTCGTCCTCGTCAGCCACTAGCGCTTCGGTGGAGGCGCGTAAAACCACCACCACCGTAAAGAAAAAGAAAGTGGTGACATCCACGGTTGCCCCCAAAGGCTCCACGGGCACCAACACGGCGCTTGCACTGCTGCTCACTATCACTGTGCAGAACGAACGCCCTCAAGGCTATTCACGATCGAAGTTCAAACATTGGGTAGATGCCGATGGTGATAGTTGCGATACTCGCGAAGAGGTTCTGATCGCTGAATCCACGTCACGCGCACAAGTTGACGCATATGGATGCAAAGTAATTGAAGGCGATTGGTTGTCGCCATATGACAATGTGGCGCACACCAACCCGAGTGCACTCGACATCGACCATATGATTCCATTGAAAGAAGCGTGGGATTCTGGTGCGTGGGCATGGAGCGCAATGAAGCGTCAATTGTTTGCCAATGATTTGACCGATGCACGTTCGTTGATTGCTGTTACTGCTGGCCAGAACAGATCAAAGAGCGATAGAGACCCGTCTAATTGGCTGCCGCCGCAGACTCAAT
>JAUMDU010000189.1:0-4739 GCA_032121425.1 Ilumatobacteraceae bacterium
CATGTGTGCCTTGGTGCGCGCTGGAGTTAATCCCGAGCAATTACGCGCAATGAGTTACATCACTCCAGCATGTGGCTTAGGTACCCATTCCGACGCAATTGCCGATGCCGTTTTTGACACGGTGCGTAATGTGGCTCGGAAAATGGGCGAAAAGGCCACTGCCTCTCGTCTCACTCTTGGTTCATAAGGGACAGATACTCACCCATTGAGTAGTTTGTAGGGCAATGGCACGCACTCCTTCGCCGAAAAAACGTATTGAAGAACTGCGTCGTGTTATCCGTCGACACATGGATCTGTATTACGGCACAGATTCTCCGGAAATTAGTGATGCCGAATTTGATGCTCTCGTACGAGAGTTATCCGATCTTGAAGCTGAACATCCCGAGTTTGCTGACCCGCAGTCACCAGCTGAAGCAATTGGTGCAGCATCGTTCACCACTTTTGATCCTGTTGTGCACGCAGTGCCGATGACGAGCCTTGATAACGCAATGGATGAAGACGAACTACGTGCATGGGGTGAACGTGTACTCAAAGGCCTTGATGGCCAATTGCCTCGGTATGTGTGTGAGCTAAAAATTGATGGACTTGCGATCAGTATTCGTTATGAAAAGGGGCGCCTTGTTCAAGCTGCCACTCGCGGAGATGGCAAAGTGGGTGAAGATGTGACGGCAAACGTTGCAACAATTTCATCGCTACCGAAACAATTGCCTAAAGGCGCTCCCGAAGTTCTCGAAGTGCGCGGCGAGGTATATATGTCCATCGCTGCTTTTCACAAATTGCAGGCAGAACGTCTTGAAGAAAATCGATTGCGCACAGAAAAAGGCCGAGCGCAGTTAGCAGTGCCTGTGAATCCCCGCAATGCAGGCGCTGGCAGTTTGCGGCAAAAAGATCCCACCATTACGGCACAACGCGACTTGTCCTTGTGGTCGTATCAACTCGGCGAGGTCATCGGTGGTCCAGTCTTTACTGGTCATCACGACACTTTGGAGTTTTTGCAGACCTTGGGCTTTCCCGTGAATCCTGAGATCACCACGGTGGATTCGCTCGAAGAGGTCATTTCTTTTTGTCGTAACTGGCAAGAACATCGTCACGATTTGGGCTACGAAATTGATGGCGCAGTTGTCAAGGTGGATGATCTCTCACAACGTGAACAACTTGGCTTTACTTCACGTGCTCCGCGCTGGGCTATCGCCTTTAAATTTCCACCAGAAGAAAAGCACACGGTGCTTCGTGATATTCAAATTTCGGTGGGTCGTACTGGTCGTGTCACGCCGTTTGCAGTGTTGGAACCTGTTTTTGTAGGTGGCTCCACTGTGTCAATGGCAACATTGCATAATCGCGATCAAGTCATTGCCAAAGATGTACGCCCAGGAGACACCGTTGTGGTGCGCAAAGCCGGCGATGTCATTCCAGAAGTCGTAGGCCCCATTCTTTCCAAGCGTCCTAAAAATTCTGCACCGTGGGAGTTTCCCTCCACGTGTCCATGCAATGTGAAGTCAACTTTGGTGAAAATTGATGACCAAGCAGATACGCGTTGTGTGGAACCTTCTTGTCCATTCCAACGCGACCAACGCATCATTTATTTTGCATCACGTGGCGGAATGGATATTGAAGGCCTGGGAGAACGCACGGTGTTTGCGTTATCAGATGCAGGGCTTGTGGAAGATGTAGGCGACTTGTACTCACTAACGACTGAGCATTTGTTGACATTAGAAGGATTTGCACAGCGTGGTGCTCAAAATCTTGTTGATGCACTTACTGAGTCAAAGACCAGACCGTTGCCAAAACTTTTGACCGCATTGGGTATCAAACATTTAGGTCCCGCAGCTGCCGATTCCCTTGCGATGTATTTTGGAACCGTTGATGCCATTGCTGCGGCGAGCAGCGAAGAGTTGTCTGCTATCGACGGCGTGGGTGTCGTGATTGCAGAATCAATAGTGGCGTGGTTTAGTGCGGCAGCAAATATCAAAGTCATTGAAAAGCTTCGTGCGGCTGGTGTGGAGTTTGGTCGTGTTGAGAAAAGTAATGAGCCTCAAACTCTTGCGGGCAAGGCTGTGGTCGTTACGGGTTCATTAGAAAACTTTTCCCGTGAAGGGGCAGAAGAAGCGATCAAGAAACGTGGCGGCAAGAGTCCGGGAAGTGTGAGCGCCAAGACTTTTGCAGTGGTCTTGGGCGAATCCCCTGGGGCAAGCAAACTGACCAAGGCTGAGCAACTCGGCATTCCCATGCTTGATGAAGCAGGTTTTGAGGTCTTGTTGCGAACTGGCGAGTTGCCGAACTAGTTCGCTTCAAACTCCCAAGCAAAGGTGCGTGCTTTAGTGGGGCCATCCACTGCTTTCCAGTAGCGCACCACCACATTGTGGAGTCCCTGAGAAAATCGTTCGATGGGTGCGCCCTCTTGAGGTTGAAAACTAATGGTGTAGTTACCTGGGTCATAAATGGCAGTGGGGGGGATGTTGAGTTGTGATCCTGGGCTCAAAGTGTTCCCTTCGGAGGACAATTCATCGAGACGAGTTGTCTTGATATCAATTCCATCGACAATGAGAGAGGCTTCGTAACCCTCGACAAAGTCGACCAGGATTTGCGCCTGCTGAAGCACCTGCTCACCTGGTCCTGGAGAAATCTTCTCAATGGCCTCGGGGATGTTTTGGGCGTCTCGACCAGTCGTGGCGCTCATCGCCCCCAAGATGACAAGGACTAAACCAAGGCTGATTCCGGCACTCATCAGGAGTTTTTGCTTATTTATGGGGCGTTTCACCCTTCTATTCTCGCGGTTTTTTGTCCGTGATACACCTCTGTACCGGTCACACGCTAGGTTCGTATGGTCATGAGGGAGCCAGAAAATATGCCCGGCACCGTTCTGGGCGGCAGGTATGAACTGACCCAAGTTCGAGGAGAGGCCGCATTGTCGGTCTCTGGGTCTGCGCTGTTTGATGCAACTGACCTTTCCTCCAACGAGGTGGTATCAATACGCCTCAGCCCCCTGGAGCGCCTTGTTGACCCCGCCCTTGGCAGTACGACCACTACCGATGCCCAGGTCCTGTTTGAACAGCAAGCCGATGTCGCATCCAGTCTTCGCCACCCATGTATTGAAGCCGTCCTCGATCACGGTGAGGCCATCATCGATGGTGAGCGGTACGTCTACATCGTGGCCGAGCGACTTGCCGGTGGGTCTTTACGTGAATTCATTGACCGGGGTCGCCGCCTCACCCCGTCACAGTCATTGATCGTCGGCATTGATGTTTGTCGCGCCTTGGATGCTGCGGCAAAACAGGGAATCACTCACGGAGATCTTCGCCCATCTCGTTTGGTCTTCGGGCTTGATAAACGCGTACGCGTTGTGGGGTTTGGATCCCCAGTGCGACCGTTTGACTCCATAGGTCTTGAGCAAGCGCTTTACGGAGCGCCAGAGTTGGCCGAAGGCGGCGCACGTGGGGCATCGACTGATGTCTATTCATTGGCTTTGATTTTGGTAGAGGCAATGACTGGTGAAGTGCCATTCGCTGCTGAAACGGTTGCGGCTGCATTTTCGAACCGCGCCGGAAAACTTCTTCCAGTCAGTGCAGACTTTGGCGCATTGGCACAGGTGTTGGAGCGTGCGGGACGTTCAGATGCAGGCGAGAGGTTCTCGCCGCGCGAAATGGGTCAAGCCCTTGTGCAGGCAGCAGAGAAAATGGCACGTCCCACCCCGATTGACATTGTTGGTGGAGGACTGTTCGACACTGACTTGGCGACCGAAGCGACACAGCCTGCGGAACGTCCAGATTTTTCACAAGCCGAACCAGTACAAAATGTTGCACCTGATGGCCCCATTCTGATTCGTACAACTCCCAAAGTGGATAGCCCCACTGGACCTATTCCTCTTGCAATCATTGACCCCACAGATCCCACACTTGCGCCACTCACCATTGGTGGAGACGACACCGGTCCTATTGCAGTTGACGTGGAAATGTTGCAACAACTTGCTGCACAAGATCCCACGTCACAAGTTGAAGTTCCAAAAAAGAAGTGGCGTACACGAATTTTGGCTGCAGCACTTGCGGTAGTTCTTCTTTTAGGTGGAAGCGCTGCGGCATACATGACCGTGTTGAACCCTAAGAATCCAGTGCCAGCTCTAGTGGGAATTGCAGAAGCTGAAGCTCGCAATCAGATTGCAAAGTTTGGTTGGGGAATCACCATTGTCAAGGAACGCAGTGATGACGTAGACACTGGAGCTGTCATTCGTACAGATCCAGTCACGGGAGTAAATGTTGCGAAACGCGACACCATTACGTTGGTGATTTCTGAGGGGCGCACCTTGTCTGTTCTTGAAGACGTCAGTGGCTTGGCAGCAGCTGATGCGCTTGCAAAGATTGAGGCTCTTGGCCTCGTCGCTCAGCAAGCTGATGTGGCAGATGAAACGATTGCTGCGGGCACAGTTATTTCATGGAGTATTCCAGACCAACCAACATTGACTGAAGGCGACTCTGTGGTGAAGGGGACAACTGTTGCAGTCAATGTGTCCAGTGGGCCAGCACCGCGAGTGATTCCTGACCTCACGGGTAAAACACTTCTAGAGGCAACTGCGGAACTTACTGCACTTGGTCTTGTGGTTGCCGAAGCACCTTCTGCTTCACACCCCGAGATCGCTTCCGGAAAAATTTCAGTGCAATTGCCACTTGCAGGTGAGTCGTTGGCGAAGGGTGGAACGGTGACAGTAACCGTGTCGTCGGGCCAAGTTTTCAGACCTCTTCCCGCCA
>JAUMDU010000190.1:0-2780 GCA_032121425.1 Ilumatobacteraceae bacterium
CTACAACCCCATTTGGTCTTTGTTGCAAGAAGCACAGATTCCTGTTGTCTTTCACGTTGGCGGCAACCCATTGCAATTGAAGCCTGAATGGAGCAACAACGGTCGAGGTGTAACTCGTGACTGGATGGGTGGTGGCGAGAATGTCCGGGCCCGCGATGCTGCTGTTTTGCATCAGGGCATTGAGACGTTCATCGCCATGATGATTCTTGATGGTGTTCTTGAAGAATTCCCACAACTGAAGTTTGCTTCTGTCGAACTTGGTGCCGGTTGGGTACCTGAGACAGTTGTGCGACTCGACCAAATTCACAAGGCATATTCCCGCGTTGATGAACGACTCAAGAGTTTTACTCGCACACCATCACAACAAATTCAAGAACAGATGGCATTTACGCCATTCGTATTCGAAGACGTTGGTCGTCTGATTGCGCATTCAAATGATGACCTGTATCTCTTCTCTAGTGACTACCCACACACAGAAGGCGGACGTGATCCCATTGCACGCTTTGAGTCGGTTATGCAAGGTCTGTCACAAACATCAATTGACAAATTTAATTCTCAAAACTTTTTGCGCGTGTTTCCGCGTGCACGAGTTTCAACATCTAGTAGTCAATGACAACTCTTGATTTCAATCCAGATGAACTAAGAGATAGGTATCGAGCGGAACGCGATAAGCGTTTACGCGCAGATGCCAATGAGCAGTACACCGAAGTTGCTGGCGAGTTTTCGCATTATCTCGACGACCCATACATCTCGCCAATAGAACGTGAGCCCATTGTAAAAGATGTGCAAATGGCCGTTGTTGGTGGTGGATTCGGCGGAATGCTGATTGCTTCTCGACTACGTGAAGCCAGTGTTGATGATTTCTGCATCATTGAAAAAGGTGGTGACTTTGGTGGTACTTGGTACTGGAATAGGTACCCCGGTGCAGCATGCGATGTGGAGTCGTACATCTACTTGCCGTTGTTAGAAGAAACAGGTTTTATTCCTGCATCGAAGTACACACCAGCTCCAGAAATATTGGCGCACTGTCATCGCATTGCTATGCATTTCAGCCTGTACGACAATGCAATTCTTCAAACTGAAGTGACTGAAGTGCGCTGGAATGAAGAACTTCGTCGGTGGATCATTACAACGAATCGTGGCGATGAAATTCGCGCGCGATTTATCAGTATGGCCAACGGGCCTTTGCATCGGCCAAAGTTGCCAGGTATTTCCGGAGTTGAGACATTTGCCGGACACTCGTTTCATACCAGTCGATGGGATTACGAATACACCGGGGGAACAAGCAAAGGCAATTTGACGGGTCTCAAAGACAAAGTGGTCGGCATCATCGGCACTGGTGCAACTGCAG
This sequence comes from Ilumatobacteraceae bacterium, assembly GCA_032121425.1. GTDB lineage: Bacteria > Actinomycetota > Acidimicrobiia > Acidimicrobiales > Ilumatobacteraceae > UBA2093. The sequence goes on from JAUMDU010000190.1 coordinate 1,352, forward strand.
TGCAGTGCGTGCCACATTTGGGCGCAGGGGCACAGCAGCTTTTTGTGTTCCAACGCACACCGTCTTCAATTGATGTTCGCAATGACAAGCCAACAGATCCCGAATGGGCGTCGTCACTCACGCCGGGCTGGCAGCGTCGTCGTAATGAAAATTTCACCAACCTCACATCTGGCATCTTTGATACCGAAGACCTAGTGCAAGATGGTTGGACTGAAATTGTCGGCAACCTCATGTTGCGCGCACGCAAAGAAGGTGGGCTCGGAACCGACCCAGCCGAAATTGGAACCATTGTCGAAAATGCAGATTTCGAAAAGATGAATCAGGTACGTTCACGCGTTGATGAGATCGTCACAGATCCGGCAACGGCCGAGGCCTTAAAGCCGTGGTATCGACAGTTCTGTAAGCGCCCGTGTTTCCACGACGATTATCTCCCTACTTTTAATCGCCCGAATGTCACTCTTGTCGACACTGAAGGAAGAGGTGTCGAGCGCATTACTCCCGATGGTGTTGTTGCAAACGGTGTTGAGTACAAACTTGATTGCCTTATCTATGCAACGGGTTTTGAAGTAGGCACCGACTACGCGCGTCGATCTGGCTACCAGGTATACGGCAGTGACGGTATGACAATCACCGAGAAGTGGGCCGATGGCGTCTCAACGTTCCATGGGTTTTTCTCCCGAGGTTTTCCGAATTGCTTCATTATCTCCACGGCGCAATCGGGGTTCTCAGTGAATTTCCCACACATGTTGAACGAGCAGTCCATTCATGTTGCCCACATTGTGAAGCACATGTCCGAAAACGACATCACCCGCGTAGAAGCCTCGGAAACAGCCGAAAACGACTGGGTGGAACTCATCAGGGCGAATTCCACCATGAACCTCAAATTCCTTGAGGCCTGTACGCCCGGTTACTACAACAATGAGGGTCGCCCAGCAGAACGAGCAGCCCAAAATGGCAGTTATGGCAAGGGTCCGGTGGCATTTGCCCGACTTCTTGAGGGGTGGCGTGAAGCGGGTGACTTTGCCGGACTGGAATTCGACTCTGAATAGCCGTCTCGATAGGGGCAAATGGCTCGGGAGAATTTAGGTTTAGGGAATGGATTTTGAGTACCCCGCCCAAGCTGACACGTACCGCACAAAGGTGCGTTCATTTCTCGATGCAAACCTTCCTAAAAATTGGAAAGGAATTGGCGCGCTAAATCACGCTGATGCAGCGGAATGGACAGAAGAGTGGCGCAAGAAACTTTCTGCTGAAGGACTTCTCGCAATCACGTGGCCAAAAGAATATGGCGGCCAAGGTCTTTCACATATCGAGTCGTTGGTATTGGCTGAGGAATTTGCAAAAGCCGGCGTTCCTGCGGGTGGTCCAAACGATGGTTTCGGAATTGGCATGTTGGGCAACACAGTTATTGCTGTTGGCACTGAAGAAC
>JAUMDU010000191.1:0-3596 GCA_032121425.1 Ilumatobacteraceae bacterium
AACTGAGCCGGTTTTTGCTCCAGTACGAAGGGTGCTTCCACCCATGGGCGGGCTCGATCTTTCGCCATTGGTGGTGTTGATCATCATTTCAATCATCATTCGCACCTTGGCATAGAGCACGGGCCAGATCGGTGGCTGATGATGTCGTTGACAGTGGGTGTCGCCGCCCTAGCCTTGTGACGTGACTTATCCGAGCGTTGACTCTCAACCAAATTTTCCCGCAATCGAAGAAGAAGTGTTGCGTCGTTGGGAAAACAATGGAACCTTTGCTGCCAGCTTGGCTGCGCGCGAGGCAGGCGTTGATGGGGACAATGAGTTCATTTTTTATGATGGCCCACCATTTGCAAATGGATTGCCTCACTACGGCCATCTCCTCACGGGTTTTGTGAAAGATGCAATACCTCGCTATCAAACTATGCATGGCAAACGAGTGGAGCGTCGTTTTGGTTGGGATTGCCACGGACTGCCTGCAGAAGTTGAAGCAGAAAAAGAACTAGGTATCGCGGGTCATCCTGCGATTGCTGCATTTGGTATTGAAAAGTTCAACAATGCATGTCGCACGAGTGTGTTGCGCTACACCGATGAGTGGAATAGGTATGTCACGCGACAGGCACGGTGGGTCGATTTTGATAATGACTACAAAACGCTGGATACCCCGTATATGGAAAGTGTCATGTGGGCTTTTCGTACATTGTGGGACAAGGGGCTGATCTACGAAGGCTTCCGAGTTTTGGCCTATTGCTGGCGTTGTGAAACGCCTCTGAGTAACACCGAGACTCGCATGGACGATGTTTACAAGGATCGTCAAGACCCAGCACTGACTGTTGCCTTTACATTGGAGACTGGCGAGAAGATTTTGGCCTGGACCACAACCCCATGGACGTTGCCATCCAACTTGGCACTTGCGGTGGGGCCAGACGTTGACTACGTCGTTGTGTCACATCCAGACGGAAATCGCTACATCATCGCTGAATCTCGCCAAGGCGCATATGAGAAAGAACTTGAAGGTGCAGAAGTGGTGCGCACACTCAAGGGTGCAGAACTGGCTGGCCTTACTTATGTGCCGCTATTTCCCTTCTTTGCAGAAACAGAGAACGCTTTTCAAGTCTTAAGTGCCGAGTTTGTGACAACCGAGGATGGCACAGGTGTAGTGCACATGGCTCCTGGTTTTGGTGAAGATGACCAAAATGAATGTCTTGCCGCAGGAATTCCCACCATTTGTCCCATGGATGAACATGGTCAGTACACCCAAGAGATCACTCCTTGGGTGGGACGACATGTATTCGATGCAAACCCTGATGTCATTCGTGCATTGAAAGACATGGGTGTGGTGTTGCGTCATGACACCTATAACCACTCGTACCCACACTGTTGGCGTTGCGCTGAGCCATTGGTGTATCGGGCTATTTCTTCATGGTTTGTGCAGGTTACGGCAATCAAAGACCGCATGGTTGAACTCAATCAAAACATCACATGGGTTCCTGAACATCTCAAAGAGGGGACATTTGGAAAATGGATTGCCAATGCCCGTGACTGGTCAATTAGTCGCAATCGTTTTTGGGGTTCACCCATTCCGGTGTGGCGTAGTGATAATCCTGAGTATCCACGTATTGATGTGTATGGATCGATTGCTGATCTACAGAAGGATTTTGGGGTAGAGATAATCGATCTTCACCGCCCAGAGATTGACAATTTGGTGCGTCCCAACCCCGATGACCCCACCGGTCAATCAATGATGCGTCGCGTTCCAGAAGTGTTGGATTGCTGGTTTGAAAGTGGCTCTATGCCCTTTGCTCAGGTGCATTATCCGTTTGAGAACCGCGAGTGGTTTGAGAGTCACTATCCAGGTGACTTCATTGTTGAATACATCGGTCAAACGCGAGGCTGGTTCTACACCTTGCATGTGTTGGCCACAGCCCTCTTTGATCGTCCGTCTTTTTCCACGTGTGTGAGTCACGGAATTGTGTTGGGTGATGACGGAACAAAAATGTCAAAGAGCCTCCGCAACTATCCAGATCCCATGATGGTGTTTGACTCTCATGGTGCAGATGCGATGCGCTGGTACTTGTTGTCGTCACCGATTTTGCGTGGTGGTGACTTTTCAGTGACCGAAGTAGGCATGCGAGACACCGTGCGACAAGTGTTATTGCCCATGTGGAACTCGTGGTATTTCTTGGCGTTGTATGCCAATGCTGAATCGAAATCAGGCACACACCGTACTGATTCAGTAAATGTGTTGGACCGTTATATTTTGGCCAAATTGGCAGACACCATCGATGCAGTCACTGTGTCCATGGATGCTTATGACTTGTTTGCTGCGTGTCAGCACATTCGTGGATTCTTAGATGTAGTAACTAATTGGTATATCCGCCGCAGTCGTGATCGCTTTTGGGCCGGTGAGCAAGATGCGATTGACACCTTGCACACTGTGTTGGATTATCTGACAAAGATTGCAGCACCTCTTTTGCCACTCCTCACAGACGAGATTGCACAAGGGCTTCACGGAATTGATGCACCTAGTGTTCATTTGGCCGATTGGCCGACTACAGCATTGTTGCCTCGCGATGGTTCCCTTGTTGCATCGATGGACTTGGTGCGCGATGTGTGCTCTAGCGCATTATCGGTGCGTAAGGCTCATGGACGACGCGTGAGACTGCCATTGCTTCAGGTCACCATTGCATCTGATGATTCGGAGATTTTACGAGGGTTTGAAGACATCATTAAAGATGAGGTCAATGTACGAGAGGTAACGCTTACTACTGACGTTGCTTCAGTGGCCTCTCATGAATTGCAAGTAGTTCCCGCTGTTGTGGGACCACGTCTCGGCAAAAACACTCAGGCAGTGATTGTCGCGGTGAAAAAAGGTGACTGGACTCAAGATGGCGATGAGATTGTGGTGGCAGGAGAACGACTAAGCCCTGGTGAATATTCACTGAAAATGGTGACCCGTAGCGACACGGCAAGTGCGGCACTCAGTGCGGGTAGGGGCATTGTCCTGTTAGACACCACCGTGACGGCCGAACTTGAGGCCGAAGGCTTGGCTCGTGATGTTATTCGTGCCGTACAGCAGGCCCGTCGCGAGGCACAGCTTGATGTCTCTGATCGCATTGACCTTATTCTTGGAGCTGAGGCTGGTGTTATTGAGGTGCTTGAGCCGCATCGCACATTTATTTGTGCAGAGACTTTGGCGCTCTCATTGACTTGGGATGCAACAATTGCACGCCAAACCAGTATCGAAGGGACAATGATTGGGGTAGTTGTTTCTGCCCATCGTTGAGTTCGCACCCAAAGGGCCGTAGCCTCTCGGGGCAAGACGGGCGATACCTGTCGAGAGAGAATGTGGTCATTATGGCAACGAAGAAGAAAACCCCAGCCAAGAAAGCCCCTGCCAAGAAGGCTCCGGCCAAGAAGACGCCAGCGAAGAAAGCACCTGCCAAAAAGGCTCCAGCTAAGAAGTCGTCGGCGAAGAAAGTTGTCGCTAAGAAAGCTCCGGCGAAAAAAGCCCCTGCCAAGAAGGCTCCGGCTAAGAAAGTCGTTGCCAAGAAAGCACCGGCGAAAAAGGTTGTTGCGAAAAAAGCACCTGCCAAGAAAGCTCC
>JAUMDU010000192.1:0-5237 GCA_032121425.1 Ilumatobacteraceae bacterium
TGGGTCCTCATATGCTTTTGCCAAGCGATGCCGATGTGGTCAAAGGAGCGCGAATGAAGCGCGATTCACTGCGTCGCGCATGGCAGTTTTCTGCTCCTTACAAATGGCACATCATTGGATTTTTGGCCGCCATCGTGGTATCTGCTGTTTTGGCGTTGGCCCCGCCATTGTTGTTTCGAGCAATTCTGGATCGCGCAATCCCTGAAGGCAATAGGGGTCTGATTACGACACTGGCAGTTGTTGTGGTTTTTGCTGCCATTGGTGATGCTGCATTAGCGATTATTCAACGGTGGTTGAGTTCCACCATTGGTGAAGGCCTTATTTATGACTTGCGTGTCGCCCTTTTCGACAAGGTGCAAAGAATGCCCATTGCATTTTTTACTCGGACACAAACAGGTGCATTGATTAGCCGACTGAACAGTGATGTGGTGGGTGCTCAAACTGCCGTGACTTCTACTTTGGGAAGCGTTGTATCAAATGTTGTAGTACTTGTGACCACACTGACTGCAATGCTGATTCTTGAATGGCGACTCACATTGCTCTCACTTGTTGTGTTGCCATTGTTCATTGCACCAGCCAAACGTGTGGGTACAAAACTTGGACTTATTGCGCGGGAACAAATGGAACTCAACGCACAAATGAACAACCAAATGAGCGAGCGCTTTAACGTGGCGGGTGCGATGATTGTGAAACTCTTTGGGCGTCGTGAACGAGAAGTAGACGTATTTTCTTCGCGTGCGGCAGGCGTGCGGGATACAGGAATTAAGTCTGCGCTTTATGGCCGTGTTTTTTTCGTAGCTTTAGGGTTGGTGGGCGCCATGGGTGCAGCGGCCATTTATGGCATCGGTGCGCACCTTGTTGTGTCTGGAGGAATAAGCGCCGGAACTCTTGTTGCGATGGCTGCATTTGTGCAACGGATCTATCAACCACTTACCGGACTCACTAATGCCCGCGTGGAAGTGATGACAGCCTTTGTGTCCTTTGATCGAGTATTTGAAGTTCTTGATGCACCGGTTTCAATCTCTGATCGACCAGGTGCGGTAGACCTAGTAAACCCTCGAGGAGAAATTGAATTTCGCGATGTGACATTTAGGTATCCATCGGCTGCTGAAGTATCGGTGGGCTCACTAGAGACTCCTGGTGGTGGAATGTCGGATCCCGATGTGGATGTCATTGCACATCTCTCATTACATATTGCGCCGGGCGAGACAGTGGCGGTGGTGGGTTCAAGCGGATCTGGAAAGAGCACTTTGTCAACATTGGTGCCGCGTTTGTATGACGTCACGCAGGGAGCGGTTGTTATTGATGGCATTGACGTGCGTGATTTAACGGGAAACAGTTTGCGTGCAGCCATTGGTGTTGTCACTCAGGATCCCCATTTATTTCATGAGTCAATTGAGCAAAACTTGTTGTACGCGCGGCCAGAAGCCACCCATGAAGAAATGGTGCAAGCTTGTCGTGCGGCTCGAATTCATGACACCATCGATCAACTTCCTGATGGATACACAACGGTTGTTGGAGAGCGGGGATATCGCCTTTCAGGGGGAGAGAAGCAACGTGTTGCGATTGCACGAATGTTGTTGAAGAATCCCGCAATCATCATTTTGGATGAAGCCACGAGCCATCTGGACAATGAAAATGAGTCTTTGGTGCAAGAAGCGTTAGACGCTGCACTTCATGGGCGCACTGCACTGGTAATTGCGCACCGTCTTTCAACAATTCGAGACGCTGATCGCATTGTGGTGCTGGATTCTGGGCACATAGCCGAACAAGGAACCCATGATGAACTGATGGCCCTCGATGGAATGTATGCATCACAAGTGCGCGCTGGTGAATCGTTCGACGTTGTCACACCTAATGTCTAGGGTGTGAGTACCGGAACCACGGCAACAGTCCACGTTTCTTGTCGTCCAACCGTAGTCAAAAGTAGTATTGGTACCTTCAGATGATTGATGAGATTGAATATTTCAACGGAGCACCGGCATTTACGGTGGGGCAATTTTCCGATGTACTCAACCTTGTCTTAAAGGCTTCTTTTGATGAGGGTGTGTGGATTGAGGGCGAGATTGAAGGGGTAAAGCGTCCTAACCCTCATATGTATTTTTCTTTGATTGAAAATATCGATGGGAAAAAGGCCCAAGTCAATATCAATCTTTTTGCAGGTCCTCTCAAGAATGTGCAGGCGAAAATGCGCCAGCAAGGTATCGAGATCAAAGACGGCATGAAAGTTCGCCTCTATGGTCGACCTGAGTATTACGGCCCATTCGGAAAGCTCAGCATCATCGTCACTGATATTGATACTCAGTTCACTGTTGGCGATATTGCGGCACAGCGCGAAGCACTTTTGAAAGCTCTCCTTGAAAAAGGTGTTGATAAGCCGAACAAGAAATTGTCTGTCCCGTTAGTGCCCCTTCGTCTTGGCGTCATCTCTTCAAGCCAAGCTGCAGGTTGGGCCGATGCACAACAGACGCTGTTGGAATCTGGCATCGGTTTCCATGTTTCTTTTCTCGATGTGCGAGTACAGGGTGATGATGCGCCCCCTCAAATAGTTGCAGCTCTCGATACTTTGTCGCGTCGCAAAGATATTGATCTTGTGCTGTTGATGCGTGGTGGTGGATCAAAAGGTGATCTTGCCGCATTCGACGATGAACGAATTGCTCATGCAATTGCCCGCTGTTCTCATCCCGTCTTCACTGGCATTGGTCACCAGATTGATACCAGTATCGCTGACGTAATTGCTCACACCGCTCATAAAACACCTACAGCGTGCGCCAAGGCAGTCATCGCATATGTTGAGGAATTCATGAGCGATCTGTCTTGGTCGGCAGGAGAGCTACGTCGCGTCACAGAACGATCTCTAGAGCGCGCAACAAAACGCATTGGAATGTGCATTGAACGTCTCAAAACACGACCCAGACTTGTTCTAGAACGTGCGCAACAAAGAATTGACATGAATAAAACATCGCTTCGTTTGCTGGACCCTGCAACTGTTTTGGCAAAAGGTTGGAGCATTACCCGCACATCTAGCGGCACGATTGTTCGTTCTATTTCTGATGTCGCACAAGGCGACACATTGGTGACCACCTTGATTGATGGTCAAGTGACAAGCACAGTAGAGGAGGTTGTCTAATGGCAACAAAGAAATCCACACAGTCAGAGCCCAAAGGTTATGCCGAAGCAATGCGTGAAGTGGAGACAATTCTTTCTGAACTTGATTCCAACTCCGTCGATGTTGATGTACTTGCCGTCAAGGTAGAACGTGCATCTTTTCTCATTAACTGGTGTAGCGAAAGAGTGACGTCGGCTCAGATGACCGTAGATTCACTCGTGGCTGATCTGGCTGAATATGTTGTCGAAGATGATGGCAACGATGATGATGAAGATTTAGACGACGAAGACGATGACTGACGTTGTTGCCCGCGTTGATGCGGCCTTGGCCGATGTCATCTCCTCTCACCGAACTCGATGGTCTGGATTGTCGCCGTATATTCCAGCGATTTTTGATGAACTTCAACTCTTAGTTCTTGGTGGAGGAAAACGTCTTCGCCCGCAGTTTTGTCATCTGGGATGGAGAGCTGCGGGGGGTGACCCTGAAAGCGAAGCGCCCATTCGCGTGGGAGCCGCGGTGGAGCTTCTTCATGTGATGGCGCTACTACATGATGATGTCATTGATGATGCAACAACTCGACGTGGTCGCATCACAACGCATCGTCGTCAATCCAGTATTCATATCAATGAAGACCTACTCGGTGAATCTCGACGCTTTGGAGAGGGAGTCGCTGTCCTCATTGGAGATATCACTTATGTATTGTCCGATGTATTAGTTGAAGATCTCTCACAACAAGCTCGGGCGGTGTGGAACGAGCTGCGACTAGAGATGAATATCGGTCAGTATCTCGACACAGTGGGGTCTGCATACCGAGAACGGTCGACAACCTTTGCCGAACTTGTCTGTCGTTTTAAGAGTGCCAAGTACACCATTGAACGACCCTTGCATGTGGGTGCAGTTGCTGCCGATACCTCCCGTGGTCTGGCTCTTCAGCCAATGTTGTCGGCATATGGATTGCCACTAGGTGATGCGTTTCAGATTCGTGATGATGTGTTGGGTGTTTTTGGAGATGAGAAAACTGTGGGTAAACCAGTAGGTGGAGATTTTCGAGAAGGAAAACCGACGCCGATGTTGGCCTATGCCTACGAACATGCAGATACTGAACAGCGCAAAATTCTCGACATAGTGGGAAGAGAAGATCTCTCCGATAGCGACATTGCGCAATTGCAACAAGTTGTCGTGAACACCGGCGCAAAAGATGCGATGGAACAACGCATCGTCACCTTGGTAGAACAAGCAATTTCTGCGTTAAATCCCGCCGAATTAGCAAACGAAACTTATGCACCTTTAACTGCATTGGCGCATGCAGTGACGCAGCGTGACGCTTAGATTGCTGCGTAGATCTCCAACGCTTCATCCACGGTGACACCCGTGAGCACGCCAGGTTCAGCGCGTATTGCTTCAATCCATGGCGGTGTGACACGAGTTGTCACAGCGATGGGTTCATCAATGAACGATGCTGTTACTGCAAGACGAGTAAATGTGACCGCATAATTTGGTGGTCGCGCATCGCGTGATAGTTCAATGAGTGCCCATGGGTCAGGTGTTGTTCCCGAACGAATTCCAGCCGATGTGATCTCTGAACTAGAAGTTGCGTGGATTGCTCCTCCAGATAGTCCGGGACCATCTGCGATGACGACGCCTTTGACGAGATGGGGTCGCGCACCAGCGATGAGGAAAGCAACATAAGCCCCAAGGCCACGTCCCACAATGGTTGCTTCTCCAAGGTGGCGTAATGCGATATCGACATCGGCCATCAGGATTTCTGCGGAGTATCCACCACCATGAGGCAGTGTGGATTCGCCGTGCCCTGTGAAATCGAGTGCCCACACCGGTCCTTTCCACTGCAGTTGTAAAGCGCTCATGGCGTGAGCATTTTCACCAAGTCCGTGCAACAACAGAAGTGGTCGACCTACGCCATCTCGGATGTGATGAAGAGCAAGTGTGATGCGATTGTGCTGAAGAAAGATGGTGCTCACGACAAAAACTCCAAAATGATGTGGGCGGCACGTTCTGGTTCTTCAATATGAATGAAATGTCCAACTCCCTCGAGAACTTCCAAGCGACCTCCTGCAGGTAACCACGGCGTGATGTCGCGTGCACGTGCACCCCATCCCATTGGCTCATC
>JAUMDU010000193.1:0-4140 GCA_032121425.1 Ilumatobacteraceae bacterium
TGCCAGTGCGGCTGCAATCACAATGGTGATAGCGCCAATCACAATGATGAAGTTGACGTTTGAACCGTAGATGTTCATACCCTCGTAGAACACAGGGAAGATTCGCGCCACCAAGAACACACCGGCAACAACCATGGTGGATGAGTGCAACAATGAACTCACTGGGGTTGGGCCAGCCATAGCGTCTGGCAACCAGGTGTGTAATGGGAACTGACCCGACTTACCAATGGCAGCAATAAACAACGCAACTGCTCCCACAGTGATTGCTGTGCTACTGGGCTCTCCGGAAAGTGCCCACGCCGAGAGACCACGAATGCTGAAGCCCGACACACCCAAAGTTTTTTGAGTCCAGTCGTTAGCCGCAAAGTACAACACGGAAGTTCCCACGAGCAATCCAATGTCGCCAGTACGAGTGGTGAAGAAAGCCTTCAAAGCGGCGCGACTATTTGCACCGTCTTCCCACCAGTGGCCAATCAACATGAACGAACACAAGCCCATGAGTTCCCAGCCAAGAATCAACTGAATCATGTTCTCGGCAACCACCATGTTCAACATGCCGGCAGAGAAAAGTGTCAATGAAGCAAAGAAGTGGGTGTAGCGACGATCGCCGTGAAGATATTCAGTTGAATAAATTTGTACAAGTGTGGAGATGAACGCAACAACAATCAAGATGACCACTGAGAGGCCATCGATGTGTTGGCCGATCCCTAATGGAACTCCACCGTTTTGCCACCATGTCCAGGTGCGAATAACCGGTTCAATGTATGCCTCTTCAGGTGCACCATTGACGCGTTGAATCCACTGGTATCCCGCGCCCACCGACATGATCAATGCACCCACCATGGAGGCGATACCAAATTCGCTTCCCTTCAAGGGCATGCGCTTCCCGAAGAAAATAATCAAGGCGAAAGCCACCGCAGGAATAATGGGAATAATGAATGCGTTCTCTAAGAACCATCCAGAAGACAACACCACTTTGGCGGTTTCGGCTGCAACAACGCTCATCGGATCAGCCCTTCATTCCTGAAAGTTCATCGAGACCGACGGAACGACGGTTGCGATACATCAACAGCACCATCGCCAAACCCACGCCCACTTCGGCTGCAGCAACTGCGATGACATACAACGCAAAGGTGTGGCCATCGGCTGATCCATTGCGTAAAGAAAATGCAATCAAGTTGATGTTCACAGAATTCAAGATCAGCTCAATAGACATCAACACAAGCACCGCGTTCTTGCGAACAATAACGCCATACACACCGATGCAAAACAGAATTGCGGCCAACATGAGGAATTGATTCACAAACATGATTAATCCCTTCTCGCCAAAACAATTGCGCCAATCACGGCTGCTAACAATAAGAACGACAGCGCCCAAAAGGGCAAGAGGTATGGCCCAAAGATTAAGTCTGAAACTTGAGCAACTGTGAACAGATCTGCATCTGCTGGCATTTTCTCATCGCCGAAGCCATCCTTGAGAGCAATCAAAATAGTTGCCAACAACAAACCGGCTACTGGAAGGCCAATGAACCAATTCTTGTTATTTAAATCTTTTTCCGCGCCAATGCGAGCACGTGTGAGCATTGTTCCAAACAAGAACAAGACCATGACTGCACCGATATAGACCATTACTTGAGTGACTGCTACAAATTCTGCTGCCAACAAGATGTATTGAGCAGCCGCTCCAGCTAGTACAACCACAAGCCATAGTGCAGCGTGCACAACATTGTTGGTGAGCACCACGCGAAGTGCACCAAAAATCATCAATGCCGCAATGATGGCAAAGCCAACATTTTGTGCAACTAACACATCGGAGGCAATCATCACTTCTTGCCCTTCTTGTCTGCGCCCACTTCTAACTCAGGTGCTTCAGGAACGGTTTCCATCCACTCACCCAACTTTGTCTTGTCATGAAGCAAATCGGTAATGCGTGGTTCTGAATACTCATATTCAGGACTCCAGAACAATGCATCAAACGGACAGACGTCTACGCAGATGCCGCAGTACATACATAGTGCATAGTCAATGTCGAATCGATCAAGCTTGTTGACTTTGCGAGGCGCGCCGCCTGCACGACGAGGTGGAGCCAACTCCTTGTGGCCTTCGATGTAGATACACCAGTCTGGGCAAGAACGCGCACACAACATGCAAGAGGTGCAGTTACCTTCATGCAATGCAATAACTCCGCGAGCACGAATGGGAGGTGTCTCTTTTTCGTGTGGGTACTGAACAGTTGCAGCACCTTCTTTAGCGGTTCGCACCAAAGTGCCAAACGTAATGCCGAGACCCTTAAAGAGACCAGGAACTTTGGGCTTAGCCATCAGAACGCCACCTTAAACACTGCCGTCACCATGATGTTGACGAGAGAAATAGGAATCAGAATTTTCCAAGCGAACCGCTGCAGTTGATCTTCGCGGAATCGTGGTGATGAGAAGCGAATCCACATGATGAAGAACACCAATACCAACATCTTTGTGAACAAGATCAACGGGCCGACCACGTTCATCCAGTTATCCACACTGCCAATATCGGTCCAGCCAAACCATGCGAAGGGAACTCCCCAACCGCCAAGGAACAAAACAGATGCAATCATCGCGAAGACACCAGCGGTTGCGAATTCACCAATAAAGAAAATAAGGAATCTAAATCCTGAGTACTCCGTCATGTACCCAGACACGAGTTCGGACTCAGCAATTGGCATGTCGAATGGTGTCTGGGTCAATTCGGCCTGAACAGCAATCATGAAAATAAGAAATGCAACGAACTGGGTGAGAATGTAGGGGTTGCCCACGCCATCCCAGCCAAAGATTGATCCGGCATTTTGTGCAACGACAATCTGTTGCAAATTCATGGTGCCTGCCTGGATGACAACACCCACAACAGCCAACACCATCGGCAACTCATAGGCAATTAGCTGTCCAGCTGCTCGCAATCCACCAAGGAGTGAGTACTTGTTCGCGCTTGACCATCCTGCGATCAAGATGCCTAAGACCGAAACCGATCCCACTGCAAGTGCATAAAAAATTCCAGTTTCGAAATCTGTGAACCATGCATCTGGGCCAAACGGAACCACAACAACTAACAAGAAGGTGCTCGCCAGCACAATCAATGGAGCCATCTTGAAGATACGAGCTTCTGATTGTGCAGCTGCGGGAACGATGTCTTCTTTTTGTAGCCATTTGCCTACTTCGGCAAACAACTGCATCGAGCCGTAGGGGCCGGCTTCCATCGGTCCTAAACGAGACTGCATAAACGACATCATCTTGAACAAGAAGATGTACACAATGGTTCCTGCGGGAAGAAGGACTGCAACAAGTCCACCCAGCACGCGAAGAAGTGATTGGGCCCAATAGGCCAATTCAGCAGAAATCAATACAGCATTCATCAGCGATCAATGTCTCCAAGAATGAAGTACAGCGACGCCAAAATCGTGATGATGTCGGGAACGTACACACCCTTTAATGCCCAAGGCACAATTGAGATGTTGTTGAAAGATGCGCTACGAATCTTCACACGGAATGGACCTTGGTCCCCTTGCGACACCACGTAGTAACCCATTTCGCCAAGTGGATTCTCGGTAGAGACCCATGCTTCACCTTCGGGCACTTTGATGATCTTGGGCACTTTTGCCATCACGGGTCCAGAGGGAATGGTGTCGAGAAGTTGATCAACAATCTTTGTTGATTCGCGCACTTCTTGTAGACGAATCCAACAACGCGCAAACGAGTCGCCGTCTGGGTGCGTCCACACTTTCCAATCAACTTTGTTCCATGCCATGGGGATGGACTGGTCGCGGCGCAAGTCCCAATCCACTCCGCTCGCGCGCAAGTTGGCTCCAGACAATCCGTATTGCAATGCAACATCTTTGGGAATTACACCAATACCGCGGGTACGTGATTGAAAAATTTCATTGCCGAACAACAATCCTTCAATTTCGTCACAGAAGGTTCGAAGTTTTTTCATCACCATGCGTGTCTCATCAATGAATCCTGCAGGAAGATCATCTTTGAGTCCGCCAATGCGGTCGAAGTTCGGATGGAAACGTCCACCAGTGGCAGCTTCAATCAAGTTGAGAACATATTCGCGGTCTCTAAAAGCGAAGAACACAGGTGTGACTGCACCCATCTGCACGCCGAGGTC
>JAUMDU010000194.1:0-1557 GCA_032121425.1 Ilumatobacteraceae bacterium
CCGGGTTCGACCTCAAGACACTTGCAGCAAGCGGACAACCAGCAGTCGACATGTTGAATGGCGGACTTGAACTCGCTATTCGCTTGTTGTCATTCCCTCATCCCGTAGTTATTGCTTGTGGCGGTCATGCCATTGCAATGGGTGTTTTCATCTTGTTATGTGGCGATTACCGCATTGGCGTAAAAGGCAATTTCCGCTATACCGCGAACGAAGTTGCCATTGGCATGACAATGCCTTTTTCTACAATCGAAATTCTCCGCCAACGCGTCACTCCTGCAGCGCTCACGCGATCAGTTTTGCTTGCAGAGATTTTTACTCCGGACAATGCAGTGGAAACTGGATTCCTCGACCTTGTGGTTGATGACTCAGAACTAATGACAACTGCAATCGAGTTCGCAAAGTCCACATCTTCGCTCAACGCAGATGCGCACACCCACAGCAAGAAGCGTTTGCGTGCAGATGTGATTACTGCAATTCGTGAAGGCCTTCTAAAAGACTACGACGGTTGGAAGAAGCAGTTTCTTTAATCCACCAGGCGTAAGCCGCTTGGCGCAATCGACTGATCAACAAACGGTAAGTCCACTACAAACTCTGTGCGGTGCGCAGGAAAAACATGGCGAGACACCAACACGGTCTTTCCTTCAATGCTTTGTGTCGTTCGTTCACACCGCAACACGGGTGAGCCGACAGGCACTTTCAATAATGCAGCTTCATCTGCTGAGGCAGCGTCTGCACCAATTGTCTGCGTTGCTCCTGCAAATGGAATATCAAGCAATTCATAAAATGGAGAACGTTCTACATCTGCACGAGACAGGTGTTGACCCAAATCTCCGGGACACCACACCGTGACAATTGCAAATGGTTCACCATCTGCAAGGTTGACACGTCGTACTCGTAACACTTGTGAAGTTCCCAGCGCCAGGGCAACATCTTTCGGTGCTTTTTCGAATGCAAACTCCAACACACGCCGCTCGGGCGTTGCTCCAGAGTTGCGCAATTGATCTTCCAACGTGGCCAACCGTGCAAGTGGCTGGCGCACTGTCTCACCGGCAACAAACCACCCAAACCCCTGACGCGAATCAACAAGTTCACCGTCGCGAAGTAATTCAAGCGCTTTTCGAATAGTCACACGACTCACGTCGAACTCTGCCGACAAATCAGATTCACTAGGCAAGAGACGACCCACCGCATACGAACCCGAGAGAATTCGGCCTCGAAGTTCTTCGGCGATTTGGTGATAGCGAATGGTTCTCACTTGTATTATAGTTGTATACATCTGAACAAAACGCAAGTACTAACTACTTGCCCACCGAAAGGTACCCACCATGGCTGTTTCTGCTGGCACCCCGATTGAACTTGTGCAAGGCGTCTACGCAACGCTTCCCACCAATGCGGCTTTAGGACGCAAACGACTTGGTCGACCTCTCACATTGGCAGAGAAAATTCTCATCAACCACCTCTCAGACCCTTCCTCACAAGAGATGGAACGCGGTCGCAGTTATGCAGACTTCCATCCCGATCGCGTCGCCATGCAAGACGCAACAGCACAAATGGCAT
>JAUMDU010000195.1:0-3391 GCA_032121425.1 Ilumatobacteraceae bacterium
ATACTCTGCGGCATTGAGAGCGGAACATGCTTGAAGTTGCGACAGAACCTGTTCGGGCGTGGCCTTGTCAATTTTGTTAACAATCACAAACGCATTCGCAACATCAATTCTGTCTGCTACCCACTGATCGCCTCTTCCAAATGGTTTGCATGCATCAATCAGCAAACACACCACATCAACATCATTCGCACTGTCCAAAGCAGTTGCGTTAACGCGCTCTCCAAGCGCAGTGACGGGCTTGTGGATTCCGGGCGTGTCTACAAAAACAATCTGGACGCCGTCACCATGGTGGATTCCACGAATTCTCGTTCGGGTTGTTTGAGGCTTATTTGAGACAATCGAGACTTTGGTTCCACAGATGGCATTCACCAAAGTCGACTTACCCACATTGGGTCGACCTACGAATGTAACAAAACCGCTGCGCACGCGATAAGGGTAGTCACTTCCTGGCGAATGTGAAACACTTACAGACGATGTTTAAAAATGCTTTCTCAAATCTCGAACCAAAAAAATGGTTTGACCGCATGCAACCCCAGACCATCGCCATTGCAACATGGCTGTTGTATTTCGAGGGAGGGTTCACCTTTCTTTATTGGTTAGACGGCGCAGACATTCACGGATTTTGGAAACAAAGAGGAGGCATCGGTTCTCTTCTTGCTTTCATTTCAATAATTTCATTCCCTGCAGCCGGTTTTCTCATGGCAAACGGTAAAAAACTTGGCTGGATAATCGCAATAGGAGCTTCATTTAGTCCATTTGTCCTTCGCGCCCTTTGGAAGATTGACACCAACAACACCTGGACATGGCAAGACGTGATTGTTTGGCGCAGTTATGTCAATTTCCTTTTTGAGGCCGCACTGTGTGCACTTTTATTGCACCCAATGAGCCGTGGATACGTAAAGTCCTGGCTCCGCTGACAACGACATCACGGATTTGTGACACAATTTGGATATGACACGTCAGATTAAAGACCTTGCCGAATTGAAGTCCCTTGTGGGCGAGCACATCGGATACTCAGATTTTCTTGAGATCGATCAAGCCCGCGTGCAACTTTTTGCTGATGCAACAGGTGATCAGCAGTGGATCCACACCGATCCAGAACGTGCCAAAGCCCAATCACCTTTTGGTGGGCCCATTGCACACGGATACCTCACCTTGTCTCTGGGGCCAGTACTACTCCCACAAGTCTTCGCGGTTGGCGGAATTGCAATGGGTGTGAACTATGGAGCAAACAAGGTGCGCTTCATGGCGCCTGTTCCTGTAGGCGCAAAACTTCGAGCTGGAGTCAAAGTTCTTGCTGTCGACGACATAGCAGGCGGTGCCCAGGTGACGCTGGAAACTACTTTTGAAACAGAGGGTGCAACTAAGCCTTCTTGCGTCGCGGAAGTTATCTTCCGTTATTACTCGGCCTAGACCGGCCTAGCGAAAGTGAGGAATCACTTTCTTGGCAAACAGTTCGAGCGTTTGAGTGTTGGGATAATCGGGACACCACGGAATAAATCCTGTGCATCCGGCGTCAAGATACTTTTGAATTTTTTCTGACACCTGTTCAGGTGTACCCACAAGTGCCTTTTCCCGCCACTGATCTGGGCGAACTCCCCATGGATTATTAGAACCAGCTTCTTCTATTTCTTTTTCAGTCTCACGGATAAAAACTTCACTTGAGATTGTTTTTCTAATCGTCTCCTCATCGCGACCAATATGAGCACAATGACCTTTGAGAACTTCGCGTTTGTGCACGAACTCCTCCAAAGAGCTACCAAAGTTGGAAACGTCGGCATGTCGTGCCACAACGCGCAATGTGAGTTGTTCACCCCCGCCACCAATCCACACAGGAGGCATCGGTTGTTGTAAGGGTTTTGGATCGCAATGGGCGCGGGAGGTCTTATAGAACTTGCCCTCATATGTAGTCTCAGGCTGAGTCCACATGGACTTCACGATCTCTACTGTTTCTTGAAGCATCCCAATGCGATCAGAAGGTTTAGCAAATTCGTATCCATAGCCACGATATTCGTTCTCATACCAACCAGCCCCTATTCCCCAATCAAGTCGGCCCCCCGAAATCACATCAACTGTCGATGTTATTTTGGCCAACAGTGCAGGGTTCCGGTAACTATTACAACCCACCATCTGCCCAAGACGGATTCGGCTTGTGCGCTGACTGATTGCAGCAATCGTCGTCCAACATTCAAAAATAGCTTCTTGTGCAGGCTTAGGCACATTATGGAAATGGTCATACACCCACAATGAGTCGAAACCCAATTCCTCCGCTCGTACGGCAATATCAACTGATGCCTGCCATTTTTCTTGAGCGCCATCGATGCCTGCAAGTTCCATCTTCCACCCTTGAGGTATGAAGACTCCAAAGATGGGTGCGTGTGATGTATTCGACATAGTCACACCTTAGAGCTAGATGGGCAATCCGCCTGTTGCCTTACTGACACCGCCGGTATCGGTGAAGGATTTAATGGTGTTTTCTGCAATTCGCATCTGATGAATTTCGTCAGCTCCATCAGCGAAACGTGCCCATCGAGCATTTTGCATCATGTTTGCAAGAGGTGTGTCGGTTGAATAACCCAATGCGCCGTGAACCTGGATTGCTCGATCAATGATTCGATTCAAGCTGTTAGCCACAAAATGTTTCGCCATGGACACTTCAGTACGGAAATCCTCGCCCTTGTCAATCTTGTATGCAGCGTGCAAAATCATCAACTTGCACTGGTAGAGCTCCATTGCAGAATCGGCAATCATCCATTGCACACCCTGTTTCTCCGCCAGATAAGAACCATGGGAATAGCGCGTCAAAGAACGGTCAACCATCATGTTCAGGGCAGTCTCGGCTTGTGCCACCCACCGCATGCAGTGAGCCAGACGAGCTGGCCCTAAACGATACTGACCAAGTCGATGTCCATTTCCACGACCTCCAAGTATTTGAGAGTCATGTACACGAAGATCCTCGATCACAATTTCTGAATGCCCAGTAGAACCGTGCATAGTCTCTACTTCGCGAACATCGTTCCAGCCCTCAGTGGGCAGATCAATGATGAATGCAGTATTTGCTCCGCGAGAGCCTGGAGGAACGTCCATCTCTGTACGAGCGATGAGAATCGCGAATTTTGCGCGACGAGCCCCGGAGATAAACCATTTGTGGCCGTTGATAATCCACTCGTCACCATCTTTAATTGCGTGGGTTTGAATCAATGTGGGATCAGACCCAGCAACTTCTGGCTCGGTCATTGCGAAACAAGAAGAGGAAACACCTTTCAATAAGGGCTTGAGATACTTTTCTTTTTGTTCCTCCGTTGCCCAGTGCAGCAAAGTATGCATGTTGCCCTCATCGGGAGCATTGCAGTTAAACACCCACGGACCCACTCGAGTTCGAGCAGCTTCG
>JAUMDU010000196.1:0-5929 GCA_032121425.1 Ilumatobacteraceae bacterium
ATGAAAAGTAATCCATCTACCGACTGTGGCCCAAGGTGGCAACAGTTATGGATGCCCCAACACAACAATGACCACGCTCACACAACCTTTGACCAAAGAGTGGCTAGCGATTCAGCAGGTGGTGATTGCACGTGCAATCTCGCTCTTTGACTCCAAGATTCTCGTCTAGGGTGTCACGTAGCAAGGAGATGACATGAACGGTGACCAAATGATGAGGGCACATTCTGCTTCATTACCTGCGCCCCAATTTGATAATCCTGCGTGGGTGACTCCCGTTGCGTTGTCGAATGCTCGGGTTGCCATAGTCACGTCAGCAGCGCTGTATGCATCGGGTGACGAAGCGTTCAGTGCTGGAGACACGAGTTATCGGTTTATTGATCGTGATCGCCGAGATCTTGTACTTGGTCACTGGAGTCCTAATTTCGACCAGATGGGCGTGAAAATGGACCTCAATGTGGTGTACCCCATTGATCGCCTTGAAGAATTGGCTGCACAGGGAATTATTGGTTCTGTTGCTCCCCGGCATGTTTCTTTTGCCGGAAATCAACCAGACGATGTTTCAACAATTCGTTTAGATACCGGCCCATCAGCAGCCGCTCAACTTCGTCAAGATGGTGTTGACGTCGTTATCTTGACCCCTGTTTGACCTCTTTGTACGCGCACCGTGAGTGTGCTTGCGCATATTTTTGAAGCCGCCGGAATCGCAACTGTTGTGTTGTCATCCGTGCGTGAGGTTGCACAAAAAGTGGCACCACCGCGTGCCTTACATTGTGAGTTTCCGCTTGGTCGACCACTTGGTATCCCAAATGATCTCGAATTTCAAATGGATGTTCTACATCGGGCATTTGCTTTGCTCGGCGAAAAAACTGGTCCTGTCCTCGTTGATCATCCGGTGCAGATAGAAGCCGATGAGCAACCCGTGTCTTGTGCCATTCCACCTCGATATGACGCTTCTTTGCCTCCAAGTGTTGATGAAGCGCGGGGAATCCGAAATGCCTATGACCGTGCTGTAAAACGGCGGGGTGTTACTTCGGTTGGTCGAGTTATTTCTGCTGACGACGTGCCCAATGCGCTAGCAGTTCTTCATGCTATTGCTCACGGGCAAGATTGGACATCAGCTGAGATCCCTGGTGGAAATGTCGTATCTGTGTGTCATGACATTCGCACGTATTACGAAGAAGCTGCACTTGAGTTAATAAATGGTCCCGCACCGGGTGGACGGGCAATGGAAAATTGGTTCTTTGAAACAACCGAAGCAGGTAGCACTGTGTTGGCTGCGCGCGCAGCAATGAAAGACGCTGGGGCTAAATTTCCTGTGTGGTTCTACATGACCCCCGGCAACCGCTGAGATTCCTCAGCACTTTGGGTCATATGTCAGTTTTTCAAAAGTGGGTCACAGGTCATACTTGGGAATGAGAGAGAGAAAAAAGATGGTCATCATGAACGGCTTTATGAAGCCTGGCTTCGAAACAGTGGGCGAGGCTCTCGCACAAAACTTCAATGATGATTTTGAGGTAGGTGCATCTGTGTCCGTCATTCACAACGGCGAGACCGTGGTTGATATTTGGGCTGGGCATGCAGATATGGAACGCACTGCACCGTGGCAGCGTGACACCATTACCAACGTATGGTCGAGCACCAAAACAATGATGTTTCTTACGTTGCTGGAACTTGCTGACAAAGGTGCACTTTCGTTGCACGACCCCGTGCACAAGTACTGGCCAGAGTTCAAGGCAAACGGCAAGGACGACGTAACCGTGGCGCATCTCATGGCCCATACTGCCGGTCTGCCCGGATGGGACAGGCCAATGAAGCCCGAGGATTATTACGATCACGACCTCTGCGCATCAGCGCTGGCCGAACAGGCACCGTGGTGGAAGCCGGGAACCGCTAGTGGATACCACGCGATCTCTCAGGGCTACCTCATTGGCGAAGTCGTGAAGCGGGTGACAGGAATGTCGCTCGGCACGTACTTCAAGAAGACTTTCGCGGAACCGCTTGGTGCCGACTTCCTCATCGGTACACCACCTGAATGCGATGATCGCATCTCGAACGTGATCCCACCTGCACCGTTGGATCTTGGTGCGGTTGACCCGCAGTCGATTGCGGTGCGCACGTTTGCGAATCCAATTATGAACGCAGCGCAGTCCTGGGAGACCGGGTGGCGTCGTTGCGAGAGCGCAGCTGCGAACGGACACGGCAATGCGCGGTCACTTGCGTTGCTCCAGTCGATTATCTCGCACTGTGGCGAAATACAGGGCAAGCGATTTCTTAGTGCGGCTGGTGTGGAGAAGTTGTTCGAGGTACAGGCTGATGGCACAGACTTGGTGCTTGGTTTGCCCGCGCGATTCGGCATGGGGTACGGCCTAAACAGCGAACACATGCCAATCAGTCCCAACCCGCGTGCCTGCTTTTGGGGTGGCTGGGGTGGTTCGCTCATTGTGAACGATCTTGATGCTGGCATGACCTTTGCTTACGTGATGAACCGCATGGGTGCAGGGACAGTGGGCGATCTGCGTTCTGCTGGCGCGTTGATGGCCACGTACGCTGTAATCAGTTGACTTGCGAATTGGGTGATCAGCGTGCACCGGCACGTTGATAGAGCCGGGTCGCAATCGGAGCGAAAATAGCAATAAGAGCTATTGCCCAGACCATGGAATACAAGACACTGTTTTGTATTGGCCATGAAGTGGGCTCAGGAGTACCAACGGGGATGTTTCCGAATTGCACTCGCACTGCATGAGTGAGTGCGGAAATGGGATTCCATTCGGCGATTGTGCGCAATACGCCAGGCAAGTTGTCGGATGGCACAAAAGTGTTGGCGATAAATGTCAATGGAAACAGAATGATGAAAGATGCATTGTTCACTACTTCAGGTGTGGGAACGAGCAGACCCACACACGCCATCACCCATGAAAATGCGTAAGAGAAGAACAGCAACAGTGCATACCCAATTAGTGCATCAAGAAATGAACCCCTAATACGCCACCCCACAATCAGGCCTGCAATTGACATCACGAGAATGGAAAGTACGTTGTACACCACGTCACTTGCTGTACGGCCCGCAACCACTGCAGAGCGAGACATGGGGAGCGAACGAAAGCGGTTGATGAGACCTTTTTGCAAGTCTTCAGCAAGTCCGGCACCGGTGAAGGTTGCGCCAAAAACAACTGTTTGAGCAAAGATGCCCGCAATGAGGAACTCTCGGTAGCTGCCGCCGGGGATGTCGATAGATCCACCAAAAACGTATGCAAAAAGCAAGACGAACATCAAAGGCTGAATCAGAACAAATGCCATCACGTCTGGCACGCGCTTAATACGAATGATGTTTCGTTGAGCAATAACAAGAGAGTCGCGTAAGGTGCTCATTTTGTCTCCTCCACAACTGTGGCTTCATGGCCAGTGAGTTCCATAAATACGTCGTCAAGGGTTGGCCGCCGCAAACCAATATCGACAATGTCAATACCGGCAGATTCCAGACTGCGCAGAACCTGGCTCAGGGCTTCTACGCCGTGAGGCACGGGTGCTGATATTTCCCCATCTGCGGCGTGCACCCTCAGTGACCCATGTGCAACGGCGCTAAGAATCTGTTCTGCTTCGAGTACTCGTGAGATATCTCGAATTCGCACGTCTAGATGTTCACCACCAACGCGTCGTTTCAATTCATCGGCTGTTCCTCGGGCAATTGCTTGCCCATGGTCAATCACAACAATTTCATCGGCAAGTTGATCAGCCTCTTCTAAATACTGAGTGGTGAGGAGCACTGTGGTTCCCTGTTGGACGCGTTCACGAATGATGTCCCAGAGGTCGCCACGACTGCGAGGGTCTAAGCCAGTAGTTGGTTCATCTAAGAAAAGAACAGGCGGGTTTGCAATGAGAGCGCCGGCTAAGTCGATACGACGACGCATTCCGCCTGAGAAAGTTTTCAACGGCCGGTGCGCAGCATCTGCTAAACGGAACTGATCCAGAATCACTTTGGTTTGGGCACGCGCATCGCGCCATCTCATCCCATAAAGACGGGCAATCATTTCTAAATTCTCGGTAGCCGTGAGGTTTTCATCAACTGCTGCGTACTGACCAGAAAGACCAATGCGGCGTCGCACTTCTTTGGGGTGTGACAACACATCAACGCCGGCCACCGATGCTGAACCAGAAGTAGGAGTAACAAGCGTGGTGAGAATTGAAACTGCGGTTGTTTTGCCAGCACCATTCGGACCAAGTAGCCCAAGGACAGTGCCGCCCTCAACGTCTAGGTCTAGGCCATTGAGGGCAACTACGTCACCGTAAGTCTTCACAAGTCCTCGGGCGCGAACAGAGGTATCAACATGAGAAATAGACATCACTTCACGATATCCATCGATTTTGAATCCCTTCTCAAGGACTCCTATCAACACCTAGTTGACGCAATGGACCCGTAAAGCCCACAAGCAACGTGACGCCAATGAAGAGAGCGCCAATCACGAAGAGCAAGAGAGGAATTGAAACCGATTGCACAATGAGGCCGAGCGCCAAGGTGCCTGCAGGCGTCGCAAGGTGCGTGAGAGAGAACTGGGTACCAAAAACAGGTCCGTGGAGATGCTGTGGCATCCGTTTTTGCACGAGGTAGTTACTCAGTGGGCTCACGGGGCCAAAAGCCAGACCGAGGGCCAGGCCGAGCAAAATAAAGATGATTGCGTTAGGTAAAAACGCCATCGCGCAGACCACTGCACCAATGAGTGTCATGGAGACAATGACCAAATTTCCGGCGGAGAATGTGCGAACTGCTCGATGAAATTGAAGGGCTCCGATGACAACGCCGACAGACATTGCCGACAAGATGAATCCCAAAGTCTGAGGCTCATTAAGGTCTCGGAAATAGCGCGACAACACGATGGACTCAACCGGCATGTAGATGGCTGTGAGCATTGTGTACAGGCCAACAAGAGACAACAGTGGCTTATCACGCCACAATGCGTTCATACCTGTGCGTGTTTCTCCAACAACGTTGCCGACAGAAAAAACCTTTTGCTCATTCGTGTGCAACACAATGACTGGTATCAAGAAAGCAGATACAGACGCACATACAAACACCATTGCAATGAGGTAGAAAGTTGCATCAACTCCAAAGAAACTGATTGCTAGTGCAGCGCCGGTTGGACCAATGACAGTGCCAATAGTTGCAGCGGCTTCGTACGAACCATTGAACTTCAATAACGATTGCCCATCTTGCTCGGCTACGGCTTGTATGAGTGACTTGCGTGCAGTGCCACCTGCAGGGTCGAACATTGCTCCAAAAATGGCAATGATGAGAAGTAATGCGAGATTAAGACCAAACAGTGTTCCGATGATGG
The DNA here is from genome assembly GCA_032121425.1 of Ilumatobacteraceae bacterium. Lineage (GTDB taxonomy): Bacteria > Actinomycetota > Acidimicrobiia > Acidimicrobiales > Ilumatobacteraceae > UBA2093. The sequence continues at coordinate 5,331 of JAUMDU010000196.1, forward strand.
GGAAGAGAACAACCGAGGTGGCGGAGATGATGTCGGCCCACACCGAAACTGGTCGTGCACCGAGAATGGCAATCAATCCACCAATAAGCGGGGCAGTAAAGATGACAGAGAGGCCACTGAGTCCAAGAACGATTCCGGCCTGAGCAGATGATCCCGTTGTTTCAAGTACTAGCCATGGAATAGCAACGTGAACAGCTGAGTTTCCGGCAGCACCAAACAATGCAGATAAGCGCAAGAGGTGGCTATTTCGATTCCGCACTCGTAACACAGTAAGCGAAATGACCCAGTGCAACAGGTGCACTGGGTCATTTCAAAGAAGTTATGAGATCAAGATGAAATATCTCGAATTGACGTAATTAGTTGACCATTCTTTCGCGGCCTTCCCAATACGGGATTCGGAGGTCTTTTTTAAGAATCTTGCCGCTTGGGTTACGTGGAAGAGCATCGATCCAGTCGACACTGGTGGGGCACTTGAATCCGGCCAGGTTTTCCTTGGCAAAAGCAATAATTTCGCCCTCGGTGACGTCGGAATTAGGAGCCTTAACAACAATTGCTTTCACGGTCTCGCCCCACTTCTCGTGTGGCACACCGATGACTGC
>JAUMDU010000197.1:0-4235 GCA_032121425.1 Ilumatobacteraceae bacterium
TAAGGTCCATTTCCGAGGCGTGAATAGGGTGTGCGCCCTTGTCGTATCTCAATGGTTCGCTCGGCAACGTGTTGGGTGGTGATGCCTGTGCGCTCGTAGACCTTGCCATTGGGCGAGACAAAGGCACTAAACCCGGTGGGTGAGACCTGCACTACCCAACGCCCCTGTTCGCGCGCGCGAAGTTGTGATGAGGCAAGTTGTTGTGTCTGCAGAACAGTCCAGGTGTAGCTAGAGCCATTGGTGGGGTTGATGATGTAACCGGCGCCGTCGACGATGCCTTCATTCACACGACCACCAAAAAAGATCTCCCAAGAGATTGCAACAGCAACACGCTTGTTGTCTACTTCGACCCAACCACGTGCATCACCGGGGCGTGCATCGCGGGGCACCAGATGTGTGGGCGCACCCACTGCTTGGAGTAGAGGTCTCATTGGCATGTATTCACCAAATGGAACTCGTCGTACTTTGTCGTAGCGACTGGAAATTGTTCCATCGGGTTCTACAACTATTTGAGCGTTGGTGAATTGTGTGGGACCTGAACTTTCGGTGATTCCTACAACAAAAGGAACTTGGAGCCGTTGCGCTTGTGCGGCAATGAGTGTGTATTCCTCGCTGTCAACGAATAATCCCGATGATGACACATTGATCACATTTTCTGGCCAGACAACCGCAGTGCGTGTTGCAGATGGTTGCAGTGTTTGTGTTGCAGCAATATGCACATCAAACACATCGCGTGGGTTGGTGTTAACAGCTCGAGTACCTTGGGCACCGCCACCTTGTACGAAGGCAAGCGTTGCGGTCTCTTGTGTGGCAGATGTTCCATCCCAACGATTCGTAATCCCAATGAGCACTACAACTATGAGGAATGCACGAAACTTGTGTTGTGTCATTGACAACCACATCACCACAGCGCTCATCCCAATGACTCCTGCGTAAGGGGCAAGTGCAGCAATAGGTGATGCTGCTTGCGAGATGGCCAAAGTGGCAAGGGGAACCCCGCCAAATGGCCACGATAAGCGCAATGCCTCAGCAAGGCCGTGACACACGACAAGTGCGGCGATGTGTAATTGAGGTGTTGTACCAAGACGTGCGGCGATAAGTGTTGCAAGTCCGTGTAGCGATGCAAAAAGAGCTACTGCAATGACATATCCAGGAGCGGTGAGAAACCACATCCATGCCATTGCGGGCAAGAACCATGCGAAGGCAAAAAGAAAACCTGTGAGAAAGTCTTTCTCACCGCGGCGCTTGCGGGCAGTGGATGCATACAGTGCGATTCCTACAAATGCCAGTGGCCACCAACCCCACGGCGGCATGGATGCTGCAACACACAGACCAGCAGTAAGTGGCGCAATCGCGCGATGCATCATTTCATCAACGTGGCACGAATGATGTACCGCTGTTTGGTACTGCCCTTGGGGTGACAAGAAAAGAGAGTCAGTGTTGCGTTTGTGGACTGTTTGGTGATCCACATTGCGGTGGGCTTCACAATCATCTTGTTCGTCACCTTGTAACGCACTCGCTTCTTACCTTCCACCACAGTGATGACATCACCACGACGCAGTTTTTCCACGTAGTAGAACGGCCTACTGCCCGTGGTGCGGTGTCCACCGATGACGATGTTTCCAATCTCTCCTGCGCGAGGAGTCCCAGGCCATTTACCCACGCCAATGTCAAACTCGCGATCACTGATGCCCATGTACATTTTTTCGTTGACGCCTAGTCGAGGGATAATCAATCGACCGATAGCCCTTGGCTTCTTGGCGGACACTGAAGCGGTGCGGAAACCATCTAATGTGACTGCCTCAACTGAGGCAACTGGTGCTGCCACCACGCATGCCAGTAGGAGGAGAAGAAGGCGGCGCACCTGTCTATTTTGGCAGGTGCGAGAGGTGTTCCAACAACAAATGGGCACCTTTTCGTGCTTGTTCTACACAGGCCGGTATCCCAATGCCGCGATAGCTGGCGCCTGCAAACACAATTCCTGGTGCATTCGATGACAAAGAATGTTCAAGTTCTGCCAATCGAGCAAAGTGGTGCGGGCGATATTGCGGGAAAGAATCACTCCAGCGAGAGATGCGCACTTCATGGGGCGTGAAATCTGCTCCAAGATGCAACTTCATATCTGCCAGTGCCAAGTTGATAAGCGCATCATCTTCAAAATGCATCACATCAAGACCATCGCGACCAAGAGAGACCCGCACAATCATTGAACCATCGTTGGGGCGCCAGTGTGCCCATTTGTTGGAGCCAAATGAAGCTGCCGTGACCCACCGTTGATCGGGCTTGGGCACCAGGTACCCACTGCCTGTGAGATGGGCGGGCCACTGTTGTGCAGAAATTGCCATGGTGATGAGCACTACGGATGCGTGATCCCATTGGTTGAGCAATTGCGATGCTCGCGCATTAAGTGGAGCAACAAAAGCTGCGCTGTGTTGAGCGGGTGAACAGATTGCAATGGCGTCAACTGTGTATTCGCCCTGTGCGGTAGTGACAAGGTATTCATTGTGATGACGCGAAATAGCCGACACTGGTGCGTCGGTAACAATCTTTCCTCCTAAAGCGCGCACACGTTGAGCCAAAGTTTCGGTGAGCGCACCCATGCCACGTAGTGGAGAGCCAAAAATAGGTGCATTGGGCTGTGTGGTTTTCTTTGCAGCTTTGCGTGCTTGTGCTGCAGCTAACAACATGCTGCGTGATGCAGTGAGGGATGCAATCTGCGGAACAGCAGCCAGAGAAAATCTGTCGGTATCTGCGGCATAGATGCTTCCCACAAGTGGGTCAACCAAACGTTCATGTACCTGATTACCAAAACGACTTCGCACGTACTTGCCAATGGAATCCTCATCGGTGGTGCGCGGCAACAATGGTTCCAGCGCTGCGCGTATCTTCCCCAACGGCGAGATCAACGGACTAGCGACAAATGCGCGCATCTTTGCCGGTACACCCAATAACAAATCCTGCGGAATGGAATGCATGCCGTGATGCCACACCGCAGCATGGGCAGAAGTGGGAGAGGTGAGGGTTGCACCAAAACCCAATTCGGAGGCAAGTTGGTGTGCCCATGGTACGCGCACCAAGAAAGCATCGGCACCTTCGTCTACTGCCTCAAGACCTGCAAACGGTGTTGTGCGAATAAGGCCACCAGTTGTGGAATGAGCCTCAAAGACTGTGACATCGATTGGTGTGGTGGACTCGGTCAGCAATGTGAGTGCAGTGGTTAGTCCAGAGACGCCACCTCCCACTATTGCGACACGGCCGGGTTGTGTCATGCGTGAATCACTCGTTGGGCAAGAGCTGCCATCACTTTGGGGTCATCATTCACACATGCTGTGCGACCAAAAGCTAAACCATGAGAACGCGCGCGGCCTTCAGCTTCAATGTCCAAGTCGAACAACACTTCTAAGTGATCAGCAACAAAGCCACATGCAGAGACCATCACACCATCAATGGGTTCATCGGAGTTGCGTGTGGTGGCGAGTTGGTCAATGACTTCCAAGATGTCCGGACCAATCCATGGCTCTGGTGTGCGGCCGGCTGATTGCCATGCAATTGACCACTGCGACCAACGATTCAGCCCTACTTTTTCTGCAACAAGTTCAGCTGTGGCGCGCAATTCGTCGGGGTAAGGGTCTCCGCCATCAATAATGCGTTGTGGCAATGAATGCGCAGTGAATAACACTTTGGTGCGCTCAGGCATCTGTGCCAGTTTTTTCTTCATGTCCTCGGCAAGGAAATTAATGAATGCGTCTTCACGAGCCCATGAATCAACTCCGACTACTTCAATGTCGTGACCAGCAGCGGCTTCGCGTACCCGACCAATGTATTGCCCAATGGAATAGGACGAATAATGAGGTGCAAGCACGATGCCGACGATGCGGCGAAACCCCTGTGCCACCACATCGGCGACTGCTTCCTCTACAAATGGCGTCGCATGTTTAAGACCCAGAAACACTTGGTATTGGCCAGGTGCTGCTGCATCTAATTCGCGCTGAAGTGCATCTCTTTGATCTTCAGTGAGTTTCTTTAACGGCGACAAGCCGCCAATGGCTTCGTAACGTGCAATGAGATCATGTAGTGCTTCTTCGGTGGGTGGGCGACCGCGACGAATGTCGGTGTAATACGGCAAGATTTCTTCTTTTGTGCGTGGCGTACCGTAAGCCATCACTACAACTGCAGTGCGGGTGGAATTATCTGTGCTCATTGGTGTCCTCCTGAATGAACGAAATCAACAACAG
>JAUMDU010000198.1:0-10225 GCA_032121425.1 Ilumatobacteraceae bacterium
CTTGGTGAAGCCCGCGCCAAACTCATTGCCCGCCTTAGTCCGTATGTGCGCGAGGCCTATGAATCGCTTGCCGGGGAACCCACCGCCATAGACGTGGTGTATGAACCCGAGTGGCGTCGCACTGGTTTAGGCACAGCCTTGGCTGAATCTCGTGTCGAAGATGTACGCCGAGGCGTCACCAGTGTGGGGCCTCACCGCGATGATCTGGTTCTTCATGTCAAAGGAATGTCAGCCAAATCTCATGCCTCACAAGGGGAGTGCCGCACTTTGGCCCTGGCCCTTCGGCTGGGAATTCACCGCTTGGTCACCGATGTTGTGGGAACAGCGCCGCTCCTCATCCTCGACGACGTGTTGTCCGAGCTTGACCCCCAGCGCTGCGAGGCCCTTTTGCGCCATATGCCACAGGGGCAAGTGTTGATCACCACCGCGCAACCTTTGCCACCAGCAGCCCACCCCGACACCATCATCCATATTGCCCATGGCACAGTGGTCACCGACAATGACTGATTTCGACGACATTCCACCAGGCAAACCGCCACGACCCCTCAATGATGTGTTGGGCAAGGTGTTGAGACGCATGAAAATGTCTGACGAGGCAAGCGCACTGAGTCTGTTTTCAAGTTGGCGCCAGATTGTCGGTGATGGCATTGCCGATCACGTCACACCACAACGACTGGAAAAAAGAATTTTGACTGTTGAAGTAGATGACCCTGCATGGGCGACACAATTGAAGTTCCTAGAATCGCAACTTTTATCCACATTGAAAGAACATGTCGGCGACGAAGTTGACACATTGCACATCAAAGTACGACGCACCCGTTGAGAACACTTACGAGGTTCCCTATGTCCACACACTCACATTGGTAGGATGGTTGAGCCATGGCAACATCTAAAAAAGCTCCGGCGAAGAATCCATCCGCCGATTACGGTGCGAAAGATATTCAGGTTCTCGAAGGTCTCGACCCCGTTCGTAAACGACCCGGCATGTACATCGGGTCCACTGGTTTGGCGGGTCTTCACCACCTCATTTGGGAAGTCGTCGACAACTCCATCGACGAAGCGATGGCAGGATTTTGTGATCGTGTTGGCATCACATTGTTGGCCGACGGCGGCTGTCGCGTAGATGACAACGGTCGCGGAATTCCCGTTGATCCGTATCCATCTGGGCCCCATAAAGGCAAAAGCGCAGCAGAAGTAGTTCTCACCGTGTTGCACGCAGGTGGCAAGTTCGGTGGCGAGGGTTACAAAGTGTCTGGCGGTCTTCATGGTGTGGGTGTCAGCGTGGTGAACGCGTTATCCACCAAGGTGATTGTGGAAATTGACCGCGCCGGAGATCGCTACACCATGGAATTCACCGACGGCGGCAAAGTGAAGTCCAAGCTGGCAAAAACCGGCAAGACCCCCGCCAAAGGACGCAAGACCGGCACGTCCGTCACGTTCTATCCAGACCCCACAATTTTTGCTTCAGAAGGTGTGGAGTTTGTGGCGCGCACCGTCACCGAGCGTTTGCAAACAATGGCATTTCTTAACAAGAACCTTGAAGTTGTTTTCGAAGATGAACGCCCAAGCAAAGAACGCAGCGAAACTTTCCAATACAAAGGCGGCATTGTCGACTTTGTGAAGCATCTCAATCAATCCAAAGAGTCACTGTTTAACAAAGTGGCATCTTTTGAAGACGAAGATGACGACGAAGGCATGCAACTCGACATCGCCATTCAGTGGAACACTGGCTACTACGAAGGCATTCACGGATACGCCAACGGTATTTCCACCACCGAAGGCGGAATGCACGTAGAAGGTTTCAAAACTGCTCTCACATCAGTGATGAACAAGTACGCACGCGAGAAAAATCTCGTGAAAGAAAAAGACGACAACTTGTTGGGCGAAGATATTCGCGAAGGCATCACTGCAATCATCGCGGTGAAGTTGCGCGAGCCACAGTTCGAAGGTCAGACAAAAGCAAAACTTGGCAACGTGCCTATGCGTTCATTCGTACAAAAGAGCACCAACAAGTATTTGGCTGAATGGTTTGAAGAAAACCCCACCGAGGCCAACAAAGTTGTGAAAAAAGCAGTCGCTGCTGCACAAGCTCGACTCGCTGCAAAAAATGCTCGCAACGCTGTGCGTCGCAAAACAGCTTTGGCAGGCGCAGGCATGCCCGACAAGTTGAAGGATTGCTCAAGCGGCAAACCCGACGAGAGCGAATTGTTCATTGTGGAAGGTGACTCTGCAGGCGGCACCGCAGTAGATGCACGCGATCCACGCACACAAGCCATCTTGCCTATTCGCGGAAAAATCTTGAACGTCGAACGCGCACGCCTCGACAAAATGCTGAAGAACAACGAGATCCAAGCACTCATTACTGCCATTGGCGGCGGAGTAGGCGACGAATTCGATGTCACCAAAGCGCGATATCACAAGATCATCGCACTCGCCGACGCCGACGTAGATGGCAGCCACATTCGTACGTTGTTGCTCACATTCTTCTATCGACAGATGCGCCCAATGGTGGAGGCCGGTTATGTCTACATTGCACAACCGCCGTTGTATTCCACCGAAGTAGGCAAAGAAAAGATCTACCTCAAAGACGACATTGCAAAAGATGCCTTCTTGAAAGAAAAACCCAACCATAAAAAAGAATTTCAACGCCTTAAGGGTTTGGGTGAAATGGACTGGGAAGAGTTAAAGAGCACGACAATGGATTCCATGACGCGCACATTGTTGCAAGTCACCATTGAAGAAGCAGCAATTGCCGACGAAGTTGTCAGCGTTCTTATGGGCGATGATGTCGACAGTCGCAAGAAATTCATCACCACCAACGCACGCGACGTGCGCAACCTCGACTTCTAGTACGAACAGGATCCACCCATGAGTGACAACCCAAATCTGTTCGATCAAATCCAACCCATCTCTTTGCAAGATGAGATGGAGCGGTCATTCCTCGACTATTCAATGTCGGTCATCATGTCGCGCGCATTGCCCGACGTGCGCGATGGACTAAAGCCAGTACACCGCCGCATCATCTGGGACATGGAACAACAAGGCTTCCGCCCCGATCGACCATTCGTAAAGTGCGCACGCGTTACTGGTGACACCATGGCGCGTTACCACCCACACGGTGACGGCGCCATCTATGACGCATTAGTGCGTATGGCCCAACCATTTTCGTTGCGCCATCCGCTTATTGATTTCCACGGCAACTACGGCTCACCAGACTTTGGCCCAGCTGCTGCGCGATACACCGAAGCACGCCTGCATTCATTAGCAATGCGTTTGCTCGATGGCATCGACGAAAACACTGTCAACATGATTCCGAACTACGACGGAACTTCCGAGCAACCCGAAGTTCTTCCCGCACGTTTCCCCAACTTGTTGGTCAATGGCAGCCAAGGTATTGCAGTGGGTATGGCCACCAGCATTCCGCCACACAACTTGGGCGAAGTGATCGATGCCACCATGCACCTCATCGATAACCCAGAGGCCACTCCAGAAGACCTCATGAAGTTTGTTCTCGGCCCCGATTTCCCCACGGGCGGTTTCATTTTGGGCCGCGCGGGAATTCAAGACGCCTATCGCACAGGCCGTGGAAGCATTAAGACACGCGCCAAAGCAGTCATTGAAGAAAACCGCAGCGGTCGTATGGAAATTCAAATCACCGAGTTGCCGTACCAAACAAGTTGTTCCTCTATTGCAGCGCGTATTCAAGAACTTGTGGATGCTGGCGATCTCGAAGGCATTGCAGACGTGAACGATGCATCTGCCGGCGGCAAAACCAGTCTCGTGGTGTTGTTGAAGCGCGATGCAAATGCAAATGTGGTTCTCAACAACTTGTTCAAACTCACATCGCTGCAATCAAGCTTCCCTGTGAACATGGTTGCCCTTGTAGATGGCGTGCCTCGCACAGTCAACTTGGCAGATGCACTCAACGGTTATGTGCGTCACCAAATTGAAGTGGTCACACGCCGCACACAATTCCGTCTAGACAAAGCGCGCGATCGTGGCCACATTCTTGAAGGCCGCATCAAGGCACTCAATGTCATCGACAAAATCATCAAGCTCATTCGCGAAAGCGAAGACGCGGCGTCTGCAAAAGATGCATTAATGAAAAAGCCCTACGAATTCTCCGAGCGTCAAGCAGTGGACATCTTGGACATGCAGTTGCGCCAGCTCACACGCTTGTCACGTATCGACTTGGAAAAAGAACTCGGCGATGTACAAGAGCGCATCAAAGAATACGAATCCATTCTCGCGTCTGATCCTAAACTGCGCACCGTCATTAAAGATGAATTGGCAGATGTAAAAAAGACTTTCGCTACAGACCGCATTTGCAAGATCATTAATGATTCTGGCGAGATGGCATTGGAAGATCTTGTTGACGACAAAGAACTCGTCATCGTGATGACACAAGCTCAATATGTAAAGGCCGTTCCGGCAAGTTCGTTCCGCGCACAAGCACGTGGTGGTCGCGGAGTTAAGGGTGCAACTCTCAAAGAAGACGATTTGGTGCGCCGCGTGTTGTTCACCACAGCACATGCGTATCTGTTGTTCTTCTCGAACCGTGGCCGTGTATACAAACTTCGGTCGGCAGATATTCCAGAACGCGAACGCACCGCTAAGGGCATTCCTATTGTGAACTTGTTGCCGCTGCAAGCAGGCGAAACAATTCAAGCAATTATCGATACGCGTGAATTCCCCGGCGAACGCTTCTTGTTCTTTGTGACAAAGAGCGGCCAAGTGAAAAAGACCGGCTTCGATGCATACAACTCCAGTCGTCGCGACGGTCTCATTGCATTGAACTTGAAGGGCGACGACGAACTCGTGCGAGTCATTGAAACCTCTGGTGGCGATGACATTTTCATTGTCAGCCAAGCAGGCCAAGTCATTCGCTTCAACGAAAAAGAAGTGCGTCCTATGGGTCGCACAGCAGCAGGTGTGCGCGGCATGAAGATGCGCGCAGGCGACGAAGTGGTGTCGGCAGATCCTGGTCGCGATGATGATGCGTTGTTGATTGTGACGGACGCGGGTTATGCAAAGCGCACACAAATTGCGCACTTCCCGCGCAAGGGTCGTGGCACACAAGGTGTTATTGGTGTCAAGATCACCAGCAAGAAGGGCCGCGTTGTGGCTGCCTTCATGGTGGGTCTTGAAGATGAAATCGTGGCTATCGCATCTAACGGTGTCACTATGCGTACCGAGGTCAAGCAGATCTCCAGTCAGGGTCGTGCAGCAACGGGTGTGCGCCTTATGAACCTTGATGATGGAGCTGTCGTTGCCTCTGTTGCGCCTATCTTGTCCACCGACGAGGAATAACTCACCCGCCGTTGGCAACCGTGGCAACATCACCGTGTTGTCGCTTATCTGGTGTGCATTCACCGTGTTGGGCTGTGTTGGCATTGTTCGGGCAACGACCACCACGTTGTTGCGTGCTCACGGCCAAGGTGTTGCCGATGCAGTCGCGCTTGCCTATGTGGATCACGGAGCCACATCGGCAGAACAACTTGCCGAGGTACTGGGCGTCTCAATCAGCTCGGTATCGAAGAACCCAGGCGGCTTCATCACTGTTGTGGTGCGAGCAGACAATTTCACGGCAACATCTTCTGCGGGTTGACCTCGCGTGAGGCCGCAGGCTCATTAGTCTCAACATATGGCAACTTCAGCTCCCATGCCCGATCAGCGCCGTCGCGTGCGTCGGGTGTCGCGCATCTTGCGGGATATTGATGTGTGGAGTGTGTTCAAGGTAGGCCTCATTTTTCACGCAGCGCTCTATGTGGTGTTGTTGCTCTCGGGCGTGTTGTTGTGGAATGTGGGCAGCGCAACTGGCACCATCGACAACATCGAACAATTCATGGAATCTTTTGGTTGGGATTCATTCACCTTCAAAGGGGCTGAACTCTTTCAATCCATGGCCATTTTGGGCATCTTTGCCATCGTGGGCGGCACCGGCCTTTGGGTTCTCGGGGCCTTAGTTTTCAACCTCATCACAGAGTTGGTGGGGGGTATCCGGGTCACTGTTTTGGAAGAAGAAGTGGTGGCTCGACCAGTTGACCGCAACGGTTGAGGCAGACCCTTCACACAGGTAGAGTTCTAATTCCCAAATGGGGCTATAGCTCAGTCGGTTAGAGCGCATCCCTGATAAGGATGAGGTCACAAGTTCGATTCTTGTTAGCCCCACCATTTGCATGATTGTGCAATTATGCGCAGTTTTGGCGGGCTAGATTAACTGTATGTTTAATCCAGTTGGCCGTGCTCTTGCAGCCGTTCTCATCGGCGCATTCGTTCTCACTCAGGCAGCGGTGACTAGTGCATGGACACCCGCTACAACCCGCATCAATGTCGCCACATTTGGTGGCGCCGGTGATGACCGCGGCCAATCAATGGTGGTTGATGCCGCTGGGAATATCTATGTCACTGGGATTTTTAAAGGAACAGCAGACTTTGACCCCAGCGCTTCAACTTTTAATCTCACATCTACTCCAGATGTTTATGATGCGTATGTTGCAAAGTTGAATTCTCAAGGCGAGTTGTTGTGGGCGGTGCACGCTGGTGGCACGGGCACCGTTGATGGTAAGTCGGTTGCAGTGGACTCACAAGGCAATGTGTATGTCACCGGATATTTCACTGGTACAGCAGATTTTGATCCCCGACCTAATGATGACTGGAATCTCACGGCGACTCAGGCTGATGCATTTGTGTGGAAGCTGTCGTCGGTAGGTGCTGTGGTGTGGGCAAAGAAAGCGGGCGGTTCTGGGTTCGACTCGGCCAGCTCGTTAGCCATCGATTCGGCAGGCGATGTGTATGTCACTGGCCAGTTCATTGGTACGGCCGAGTTTAATTTTGGTGGCGTTCCATCCCCTCTCATCTCTGACGGTGCCGCCGCCGATGTGTTTCTATGGAAACTAGATTCAGCGGGTGTTATACGGGTGATAAGGCAATACGGCGGCCCTGAAAACGATGTCGGTGCCGACATTGCTATCGACGCGGCGGGTTCTGTGTATTTGACTGGATATTTTACGGGTACGGTAGATTTTCATCCAACGGGCGCTGCAGTCAATCTCACATCCAACAGCGCCGCCGGCGATGTGTTTGTGTTGAAGCTGTCAAATTTCGTCACGGAGTGGGCGAAGCGCGCTGGTGGATCAAGTTACGATGCCGGAGCCTCAATAGATGTTGATTCGGCAGGCAATGTGTATGTCACCGGAAACTTTCAAGGACCCGCCGACTTCACTTCCAATGGAACTTCTGTCAACCTCTCCTCTGTGTTGCGTGACGACGTGTTCGTGTGGAAATTGGATTCGGATGGTGATGGAGTGTGGGCAAAAAGTGTGGGCAGTACAGGCACGGACGTCGGTCGCTCCGTCACGGTTGATTCGTTAGGCAATGTGTATGTCACTGGTTATTTTGCGGGAACAGCAGACTTTGATCCCGATGGCAGTTCGGTCGATCTCATGCCGGCTGGCGCCGTAGATGTGTTCGTATGGAAATTGTCTTTGGCTGGAGCCTTGGTGTGGGCACGTCAATCTAGGGCCACAACTGGTGCCGATGGATTTTCAATAGTTGGAGATTCGTTGGGCAATGTGTATGTCAGCGGTGAATTTCGTGGAACAGCAGATTTTGATCCCGGTGCTAATACTTCCAATCTGACTTCCAATTCTGCAAACCCAGATGCGTTTGTCTGGAAGCTCACGTCAGCTGGCGCTGTCGCGATTACACCAACTGCGCCGGCGTCTGCTTCTTATCGTGCAGCAAACAAGAGCGTGACTCTTCGTTGGAGTGCAGTGTCTGGTGCAGCGTCATATGTGGTCACTACAACTGCAGGTGTGCAGAAGTGTGCAACTACAACCACAAATTGTGTAGTGAATCGTTTAAGCAATGGCAAGGCCTATACCTATGTAGTTCATTCAGTGAATGCAGACGGTGTGCGGTCAGTAAATGGCATGCGCATCACGGCGCGTCCCGGGTTTCAAGTGAAAAGCACTTCGCTCAAGATGAACAAAAAAATTGCATTGTCGTCCATTGTGACCACGCCCTCTAGAGGCAAAAAGACATGGAGAGTCACGTCGGGTCGTTGTCGCCTTCAAGGCACGCGCTTGGTGGCTGCACCTTCTAGGGGCACATGCAAGCTGCGTTTGACCACAGCTAGGGCTGGTAGTTATGCAGCAATGTCCACAACCGTGTCAATCACCATCACTAGATAGGGCACACCCTCTCCGGCTTGCTGGGGTAAATCTGTACACTCGGTTTTGCGACAACCGGTCGTCCACAACACAAAGACAGTTGCGTCAGTGCGATTCGATTGCGCTTGTGGGTCTCCATGAAAGAGATATCCATGCATAGACAACTGCTTCTTGCTGCTAGCGGACTTAATGAACTTCAAACAAACATTCTTGTTGCAATCGGTGCGGCAACCTTTACAACTTTTGGCGCTTTTGTCGTTCAGTACTATCTTGCAAAACTCGAGAGAAAAAATGACATTGACGATAAACGGCTAGAAGCCTTGGTGCAGATGCGAGAAAAAGTTGAGTATGCACGGGGTTATTGGTATGGGTGGGCAGACAACGCAGCGCAACCAAACGCGCACTACAACGAACCTGAAATGAGCCGTACTGCAGCCGACGCAATGAATGCAGCGTGGTACGCCATCACACTATTTGATATGTATTTTCCTACATTTCGCCAAGAGCTCGATCAATTGCGTACACAGTTGCAGAACGACACAAAAATCGCTGAGCGTCAAATAGAGGAGAAAGTCTTTGTTCCAGATGAGTTCAATCACGATGGCGACATCGTGAAGCACCTAGACGCATTGGTGACTGCAGCACGGGATATTTTGGATTTACCCAAGCGGTAGACTACGAAAGCAGTTGTGGCGCAATTTGCGTCGCGTACGTGGAAAGGGACGCATTGTGAGGTTCATTCGTCAAGTCATTCTCGCAGTCTCTATTGGCGGTCTTGTTGCAGGCGTTTTGCGCCGCCGTACCAAAGGCGTTGCGGCGTCACAGCAAGGTGGGTGGCAAAAGGTCACCCCTCAGCGTTAGCGCTATGACATCTTCTATTGGCATCATCGGCCACGGCGTTACCAGCCAACGTGTAGCTGCTGCACTGCACGCTGTAGGCATCACTCCTCGCATCGCACCCGTGCGCAACGCCACGGAACTATTCGATTGCTCTGTGGTAATTATTGCTAGCGGCGAGCCTCATGCATTGTTGGTGTCGGCATTTATTGCTCAAGGCGTGTCGGTGGTGTCCACTAGCGACAATTTGGCAGATGTGCTCGCACTCACAGATCTCGATGCAGCAGCAAAAACTCACAATGTTGTTGTGACTGCAGGCGTTGCATGTTCGCCAGGTATGTCGGGTTTGTTGGTGCGCCACGTTGCTCGCGCATTTGAATCTATTGATGAAGTGCACACAGCCGTGCATGGCACGGGCGGTCCCATGTGCGCACGTCAACACCATGACTCTCTTGGTGGAATCTCTGTGGGTTGGCACGAGGGGGAATGGCTACAACGTCCCGCAGGAAGCGGACGTGAACTGTGTTGGTTCCCCGACCCCGTCGGTGCACGGGATTGTTATCGCTTTGCAAGCCCAGAGCCTGTGCTCATGCAACGCATGGCTCCGGAACTACACCGTATTACCGCACGCGTATCGGCCACACGCCGCGATCGTCTCACTGCACGTTTGCCAATGTTGCGCAAACCACACGCCGAAGGTTTAGAAGGTGCATTACGTGTTGAAGTGCGCGGCGTGCGTAATGGAAAACGCCACGTAGAAATTGTGGGCATCGTGGATCGAGTTGCCACAGTTGCAGGCGTTGTTGCTGCACACACCGCCATTGCATTAACCAGCACATCAGTTCCAGCAGGTGTTCACACCTTGGGCCAGGTCGCGCTCCCGAATGCCGACATCTTGGATGCAGTGACGAAATCGGGCATCGAGTTGCATCAATTCGTAGGTACTGAATAGTGACTGCCGAAAAGATCTTCGGTGTTATTGAAGGTTTTTACGGAACACCATGGTCTCATGAAGACCGACTTGCCTGTATTGATTTTCTTGAACAATCTGGTGGCAATACGTATGTCTGGGCTGCCAAACAAGAACTCCGTCATCGTGATCAGTGGAGCGAGCCATTTACACACGACGAAAGGGAAGGCTTTGCACAACTTGCTGGGCGCTCACCTGCCGTGCAGCTTGCTGTGGGCATTACGCCTGGCGATGATGCAACGGC
>JAUMDU010000199.1:0-1582 GCA_032121425.1 Ilumatobacteraceae bacterium
CGTTCCTCAGCCTTGCGGCTTACTGCTACGTACTCGTGCAGATCCGCAACCAGGAATACCTGCGTCGCTATTACGGCGACCGCCGCGCTGCCTAGACCTCAGTCAACATTTGCATTACTGAACGGACTGCGTTTTCTCGTACCGAACGGACTGTGACGCTTAGCACCCTCACGCCTAGACTTTCCCTTTCACACCAGTAGGGGAAATTCAAATGGCATTGTCATGGACAGACGCACAAGCAGCAGTACTCGCACCAGGGTCTGGTACTCCTTTTGAGTTAACAGAAGCAGAGATTCGTGGCGTGAAGATGGATGTCTTCAAGAACTGCCCACCCAACTTGGCGCTGGTATTGCAGAACGCACGCAACTTCGGCGACAACACATTCATTTTGTATGAAGGTGAAAAGTGGACCTTTGCGAAAACCATGGACCAAGTCGATGGGTTGTCACATGTATTGGTGAACAAATATGGCGTGAAAAAAGGAGACCGTGTTGCTGTTGCTATGCGTAACTTCCCTGAGTGGATCATGGCGTTTGCGGCCATTGTCTCTGTTGGAGCTATCAACGTTTCTTTCAACGCATGGTGGACCGAAGACGAGATGGACTTTGCACTCACAGACTCTGGCGCGAAAGTTTTGATTGGTGATCAGCAACGTATTGATACTGCGCATGCATCGTGCCGCAAGCACGGCATCAAGATGCTGTGTGTTCGTCCAGAACGCGAACTCGGTGCCGATGTCGATGATTGGGCCGTAGAAGTAAAAACCGGACTCGGACCGATTGTTGCCGACATCTCTCCCGACGACGATTGCACCATCCTGTACACATCTGGCACAACTGGTCGCCCGAAAGGTGCAGTATCTACGCACCGTGCAGTGTTGAGTGCTCTCATGGCATTCTCGGCACGAAACTCTGTGCTGAAATTGGCAAGCGACGAACCAGAAGCACCTGCGGACCCATTCCCACCTTCATTCATTCTGATTGTTCCGCTGTTCCACGTCACGGGTTGTGTGCCGGTGATGCTCAGCTGTTTTATGGCTGGTCTGAAATTAGTGATCATGTACAAGTGGGATGCAGGTAAAGCATTGCCAATCATTCAAGATGAAAACATCACAAACTTTGTTGGTGTACCAACGCAGTCATTCGACCTTGTGAACCACCCCGACTTTGACAAGTACGACACCAGCAGCTTGCGTGCAGTTGGCGGCGGCGGTGCACCAGCGCCTGCAGCACTTGTAGACAAAGTGGATAAGGCCGTGAAAAAGGGAAGCCCACAACTTGGATACGGCATGACCGAGACCAATGCGTATGGCCCTGGCAACACTGGCAAGTTCTACACAACACGACCCACAAGTACAGGCCGCGCAACAGCACCAATGCGCGTTGAAATTCGTGACCCTGAGACGTTCGAGACACTTGGACCAAATGAGATGGGCGAAATTTGCATGTTCGGCCCGATGCTTATTCGTGGTTATTGGAATCGTCCTGATGCCACCGCAGAAACAATTGTTGATGGCTGGTTGCGCACTGGTGATGGTGGATACATCGACGATGAAGGTTTCTTGTTCATCAAGGACCGCATT
>JAUMDU010000200.1:0-2132 GCA_032121425.1 Ilumatobacteraceae bacterium
CACCAGATCCGCCACACGGATCACAAGAGATTGCAGTATTGACTTGCACGGTGACCTGTGCACCAGTGAGCACATCTTCCAATGTGATGCGCGCAGTCACTTCTAGATCTTGTCCGCGAGGCGGGCCAGATTGTTGGCGTTGACCCCCAAATCCGCCACCACCAAAGAACGCTTCAAAAATGTCACCAAAGCCGCCGCCTCCAAATGGATCAGAGCCGCCGCCACCGTTGCCAGAAATACCGGCCTCGCCAAACCGGTCGTAACGGGCACGGGTATCGGGATCAGACAACACTTCATAGGCGCGGCTGACCTCTTTGAATTTTTCCTCTGCCTCGGGATTATCAGGGTTCGCATCAGGGTGCAATTCGCGGGCACGTTTGCGATATGCGCGCTTAATGTCATCGGCTGATGCGTTCTGCGGAACGCCAATGAGTGCGTAGAAATCAGTGCTCACGATGCACCTTCTGCAATATGGCGACCCAACTGACTAGAGACCACTTCTACGGTATTGAGTGCTTGCGGATAGTTCATTCGTGTGGGACCAAGCACACCTACCGAACCAATGGTCTCGCCGTCGGCAATCACAGGCGCCACGATGACTGAACATGCAGACAGTTGTTCGATGCCATGTTCTGCGCCAATAGAGACCGATAAGCCACGATCAAGCAAGTCTTGTAACAGCGTGACAACTACAAACTGTTGTTCAATAGTGGTGAGGACATCACGCACTACGTCCACCGCATCAAAAGCATTGGCTAACGATGCCGCTCCTCCCACAAACACAGGTTTATCTTTTCGATGCTTTGATAGCGCGTTGATGGTGGCAAAACATACAGAATCAACATGTGCATCGTTAGTAGAAGGAACAGTGTCCACGTCTGCCAGCGAGCGATCAGTCAACATACGCGAAAGATGCTGGACTGCAAGAGCAAAATGGTCATCGGTGACACCATCAGAAACACTGATGGTTTCATTTTCAACACCGTGATTAGATAGCACCACCACAACCGTTGCAGTCCGTGGAGTGACTCGACTGATATGAATGGCACGTACCGTGGTGTTTTCTACTTCTGGGCCCACAATGACTGCAGTGTGCTTAGTGATGTTGGCCAACAATGTGGTGGTATGGCGCAACAGGTCTTCCAAGCGGCCATGTGCTGCCTGGAAAAAATCACCCACCTGAGAAAGTTGTTCACCAGCAAGATTGCCTTCCGGTGAAATGGAATCCACGAAGTGTCGATAGCCCTTATCTGTAGGGATGCGTCCGGCAGATGTATGAGGCTGGGCCAAATACCCCTCTTGTTCCAACATGGCCATTTCATTGCGCACCGTTGCAGACGACACTTTGACCGACGGCAGTGTTGCAATGTGGCTAGAACCCACTGGTTGACCAGTGGCGACATACTCCTGCACTACGGCACGAAGAATTGCGGTTTTACGTTCATCCAACATGGCGCATCAAATTTTACTTACCACTGACCGCTTTGTAACGCGACAATGCTTCTTCTCGTTCCACTGCATGGTCCACCATGGGGGCGGGATAGTCCGCAGGGGCAAGTAAGCCCAATGTCCATGGGGCATGAATTCTCGCATTGTCAAGATTCGCAATCTCGGGCACCCAACGGCGCAAATACTCACCGTTGGGATCAAATTTTTCACTTTGTCCCATGGGATTAAACACACGAAAAAACGGAGATGCATCAGTGCCCGTGCCAGCGGTCCATTGCCATCCATGTGTATTCGACGCAACATCGCCATCAATGAGGTGTTCCATGAAGAACTTTGCGCCCCATTGCCATGGCAGATGTAAATCCTTGACAAGAAAACTGGCCACAATCATCCGCACGCGATTATGCATCCACCCGGTTGCAAGAAGCTGACGAATACCTGCATCCACAATGGGAAAACCAGTACGACCTTCACAAAATTGTGCGAATCGTTCCTCTGCCACTGCACCAGAATCAATAGGCAATGCATCCATCTTCGGTTGCAGATTTTTCCAGGTGGTTTCTGGTTGATGAAAAAGAACATCAGCATAAAACTCACGCCATGCAATCTCAGATCGAAACACATCAGATCCCGCAGAACCATTAAGCCGCTGTAGGAGTTGACGCGGGTGGATAATTCCAAAC
>JAUMDU010000201.1:0-11917 GCA_032121425.1 Ilumatobacteraceae bacterium
GTTCTCACGATCAAGCTTGAAAATGTGTGCATCTTCGAACGCTTCGGGATCATGGTTGGCAGCGGGGAACGTCACCAAGGTTTGATCTCCTGCATGCATCGGACACCCTGACACTTCGGTGTCTTTGATGACTTTGCGTGCCATGGTGACTGGTGCGTAGTAGCGCAACACTTCTTCGTTGGCGGTCTGCCACAACATGTGATCGTTATCTACAGCAACGAGTCGTTGTACTTCGTCGTTGTGTTGGGCAAAGTGCCACAAGCCAGAACCAATGGCGCTCCAGGTGGTGTCGATGCCGGCAACAATCTGCAAACGGACATATCCAATCTTGATGTTCCAATCAACTTCCTTGCCATCGATTTCGGCATTGGCAATCATGGTGAGCATGTCATCTTTGGGAGATGCCAAACGATCCTTCAGTAAGCCATCGATGTATTGGGTCATCTCGATCATGACTTCCATGCGAATGCGATTGTCTTTGGGAGCTAGTTGGAAACTCTTGTAAATCCAGTCGCGGAAAAGATCAGCATCTTTTTCGGGCAGGCCAGTGAGAATGCAAATTCCATGCACGGGGATGTGCTGTGTGTATTGCACTGCAGCATCGGCTGCGTCCATGCCATCGAGATCTCTGATGAGTGAGCGGCAGAATTCGCGCAGTTCCTCTTCGATGCTGGCGACAGCTTTGGGATTGAACGCCGGCAAGATCAATCGGCGATGTCCGTGATGGTCGGGTGGATCAGAAGTAATAGGTGGTGCAGGTGAGCGTGGTGCATCTGGGCGCCCCACACCGACCCAAATAGAGGAGAAGTTCTCAGTGTCGTTTGCAATGTGGCGCACCGCTTCCATGGTGACGGGCATAAAGGCGCGGCCGTATCGCTCAGTGGAACCCACGGGGCATTGTTCGCGCACACTGTTCCAAATATCGATGGCGTTTTCGCCCCAACCATCGTCGAGCCAATCCCAGTCATTGACCCAATCGGTCACTGGTGGTGTATCGAGTGGTCCATCTGCTCCGTATGCCATCACAAGCCCCCTGTGTGTCTAGCGTCACTGTGAACAATAGTCACCTCTGAGCCGTATGGCTAGCGGGAGAACAATTATCTCGAGACCACTATGGAGATTTCTCCCAGTCGAGCAGCCGCTGCCACTGTGGCAGAGACGTCTGCGGGAACTGCAACAGTGAGTGGGTCTAGTGAGGCCACGATCCCAGATGATGCGATCACGGTGGTCCCTCCCACAATTTCCACCGCATCACCCACCGCAAGTGGTGGTGTGGAGATTGATTTGGGTAGAGCCACGATGCGCCACCCGGTGGGTATTTCAGCGACTGCATTGTGGGAGGTGATGAGTGATGTGGTCAACACAGTGTGTGCGCGAAGTGCGAGCCGCACCGATGCTTGGTCGGGAATCTCTGCGAGTGCATCACTGGAGACAACAGCATGAGGAAGTGAGATGCGATGTGTGTTGTTGGTGGTTAAGACATCGCCGGGGGTGAGATCAACGGTGGCCACAACAACATGGCGTGATTGGGTCCATTGCTCACGTGTGCGTGATGCTGATAGCAAAGTCATCAGCACAAGCACTGCACACAGTGCGCTAACGCCCAAAACACTAAGTGTTTGTGCTCTTCGCGATGTAAGAAGCAGTGTCGCAATGCGTGTGCGTAATGCACGCCATTGGCTATGTGCTGCTTGAAAGAATTGATGGATGGAATTCACGGGGCCCCTCTTTTGAGGCATATGTGTGCACCGCGGTGCGCAAGTGACGTGACTTGCGACTAGTCAGTTGATGGTGTCGACGGTGTTGTCGATGCAGCTGAACTTGTGGAGTCGCTCGCAGATGTTGAAGAAGTTGAGGTGTCGCTGGTGGAAGAGGGCACCGAGGCGCCCGACTTGCCGCTATCGGTTTTATAAAAACCGCCGCCTTTGAAAGTGATGCCCACAGGAAGAAAGACTTTCTTTACTGGGCGCATTTTCCCATCGGTGGGGTGCATGGCCTCGGTGAGGGCATCTTCGGTGAAATCCTGGTGCACTTCAATGGTTTCACCGGTTTCTACGAACTTGTATACGTATGTCGGCATCGGTCACTCCGGGGTTGGCACTCTTATCCTTCGAGTGCCAAAGGGTATCTGGCTAGCGTAGAAAACCATGAAGGCCCATATCGCTGTTATTCCCGCTGCTGGACTGGGCACCCGTTTCTATCCCGTGACCAAAGCCGTACCCAAAGAACTGTTACCCATCTTTGATGTGCCGGCTTTGCAGTTGGTGATGGACGAGGCCATTGGGGCGGGATGTGACCACATTGTGTTGGTCTCTAGCCGCACCAAACCAGGTCTCGAGAAATACGTGACGCCGAATCCGTCGGTTAACGCCAAACTGCGTGACCAAGGCCGCGATGACATTGCCAATCGCCTCGAGCGCATTGGTGCTGACGTGCGCGTGAGCATCACATACCAGGACAATCCTCGCGGGTTAGGTCATGCGGTGGGTTGTGCACGCGAAGTAGTGGGCGATGAACCATTTGCGTTGTTGTTGCCCGATGAGTTGCGCGGCGATTCTGGTTTGTTGTCGTTGTTGATTGCTTCGTGTGAAGCAACAGGACACAGCGCCATTGAATTGAAGCGCGTGCCGATGGAAGAAGTGTCGGCCTATGGAGTGGTGAGTGTTGCACCCGGTGCGCCTGCAGATGGCCCCTTCGAAATCACCGATGTTGTCGAGAAACCAAAGATGGAAGATGCACCTAGTGATTTGATCATCTTGGGTCGCTACGTGCTTACCGCTGACATCTTTGAAGAGATTGACACACTGAAACCACATCCCAACGGAGAACTACAACTCACCGATGCATTGTTGTCGCAATCTTTGCGCACACCAGTTCTCGGGCATCTCACCACCACACAACGTTGGGACACGGGCACACCCTTGGGTTGGCTAGAGGCAGTATTGGATGCTGCACTTGCACGCCCCGATGTTGCACCACAACTGCGTCATTGGTTACAGACGCGATTGGGTTAACTAACTGTTGTGTGCGTCATCGATGACACGGCGAAAGACTTCGTGTTCGTTCACAACAAAACCACATTCATCAACCACTGCGTGTTGTTGCGTGCCTGATGCCAATGAGGTGTATTCCCATGTATGGGTATCAATTCGTGTGTAGCGATGTGGCCTACTGACCACACCGAGGGTTTCGATATCAATAGTGATCACTGGAATATCAGCAGTGTGACCAACGTGTAGTGGCAAGCGATGTGTAAGTACTGAATTGGTGAACGGCGTATTCGCAAAATCAATATCAACACAGCCGTCTAGTTCGGTGCGATGCGCACCGTTCATCTCGCCCCACCGACCGTGACCGTCGGTAGCAAGCCATAGATCGGGATCGGGAAGATCACGAAACAGAAGAAGTTGTTGCACTTTCCACAGCGCAGATAAGCGAATAACTGCAGTTGCGTTATCGGTGTGAAGGGCTACCTCTGCAGTCCAACCTTCATTTTCCCACCGCAACGAGACATTGCTCGCCGGTGTGCCATCCCATGTGGTCCAGGCCATGGTGAGGCCCGATGCAGATGGTGGGAGGTAGTTGGCCATATATGTAGGTCTATCGGAGAATTTGCGTGAGGGCTCGGGGGCTGGCATCAACTGGGGGTACCGTTTGGCTCTATGACTCCTTTGGATGACGTGCGTGCAGTGGTGTTGAGCCATTGCGGACCCGGTCCGATTGTGACGGTGCCGGCAAGTGAGGCGCACGGCTTGGTGTTGGCTGCAGATGTCGTAGCAACCGAACCAGTGCCACCATTTGATAACACCGCAGTTGATGGTTATGCGGTGCGCGCCCAAGATGTTGCGCGCGTTCCCGTCACATTGGAAGTAATTGGAGAACTTGCCGCAGGTGGTGTTGCCACCGTTGGGGTACGCGAGGGAACAGCGATTCGCATCATGACAGGTGCTCCCATTCCAGAAGGTTGTGATGCGGTGGTCATGGTGGAAGACACCGAACGCGTCGCTGAATCTGGTGTTGCGATTGGTAAATCTGTCGCATCTGGTGATGCGATTCGTCGCACGGGATCAGATGTACAAGTAGGCACCACGGTGTTGACACACGGTGTTGTGGTGACATCGATGGTCGAAGGTGTGTTGGCAAGTATCAACGCTCGCACGGTGTCGGTGTATCAGCGGCCGCGCGTGGGTGTTTTGTCTACTGGTGATGAATTGATAGATGACGGCTCGCCGCTGCAACCAGGACAGATCCGTGAATCGAACCGCACCATGTTGCGTCGCATCATCGCTGAGACCGGTGCTGACGTGATGGATATTGGCATTGTGCGCGATGATGAATCTGTGTTGGAACAGGTGCTGCGTGATGCAGTCAATGTGCACGGGTGTGATGCATTAGTGACAAGTGGTGGCGTGAGCATGGGCGACTACGACGTGGTGAAAGCAGTGTTGGGTCGTATTGCATCGATGCAGTGGTTTCAAATTGCAATGAAACCCGCAAAGCCATTTGCATTTGGCACCTTGACCAACGACGCCGGTGTGGCGATTCCCGTCTTTGGCTTGCCGGGAAATCCTGTGTCATCGTTGATGAGTTTCGAACTGCTTGCTCGTCCTGCACTCAAATCGATGATGGGGCATCGCAATCCGTATCGCGCACGTGTGCGCGCCATTGTGGACGAAGACGTGGCACGCAAACCAGATGGCAAAACTCACTTCGATCGTGTACATGCCTATTGGGGCTCAACCGATGGTCGAGTGCATGTGCGTCGCACTGGCCCGCAAGGAAGTCATCAACTGGCAGCAACAGCGGTTGCCAATGCAATCATGGCGGTGCCCGATGGAACCGGTATGCGTGCTGGTGACGAAGTGACCGTGTCGTTCCTGGGGCCCGAATCAGGCCCTCATGCCTTGTAGGTCTCAAAGTAGGCATCTGAGATGGACTGCGTAGGATAAGCCCGTGGACCTCATTGATCGTTACGGACGCACAGTGCGTGACTTGCGTATTTCGGTCACAGATCGTTGCAATTTTCGTTGTACGTATTGCATGCCTGAAGAAGGTTTGAATTGGCTTGATCGCGCAGAGGTCTTGACCTTTGAAGAGATTGAACGAGTTGCACGAGTATGTGTGGAACGTTTTGGCGTGGAGAGTTTGCGTCTCACTGGCGGAGAGCCCACGGTGCGTGCACATCTCCCCAAACTCATTGAGCACCTTGCTGCATTGCGCTTAGAAGATGGTCGCAAACCAGATATTGCACTGACCACTAATGGTGCAACGTTGCGCAACATCGCCACCGAGTTACGCGATGCAGGTCTTGATCGCATCAATGTGAGTTTGGATAGCTTGCAGCGCGAACGTTTCTTAGCCATGACGCGCCGCGACGAACTGGACAATGTCTTGGCCGGAATTAAAGAAGCCGTTGCAACAGGTTTTGACAAAGTGAAAGTCAACACTGTGGTGGAACGCGGTACCAATGACGATGAAATTTTGGACCTTGCAACATTTGGACGCGACCTTGGAGTTGAGGTGCGCTTTATTGAATTCATGCCGCTTGATGCCACCAATGAATGGGAACGCCAAAAAGTTGTGACACAAGATGAAATTGTGGCGGCTATTAGTGAGGTGTACCCGCTGGAGCAAATTCCCGCTCGTGGTGCTGCCCCCGCTGATCGCTGGCGTTATCTCGATGGTCACGGAACAGTGGGTGTGATTCCCAGTGTGTCGCAACCATTTTGTGGAGATTGTGATCGTGTACGTATTACAAGTGATGGCCAGTTCCGCACGTGTTTGTTTGCCACCAACGAATTTGATCTGCGCGCAATTATGCGAAACGGCGGCACTGACGATGAGATGGCCCAATTGATTATTGATGCAGTTGCTACCAAGTGGGCAGGACATCAAATCAATCAAGTGAATTTCATTCGTCCGAATCGTTCGATGAGCCAGATTGGCGGCTAGTGGTGCCTAGTGATGACACGGGAGAACTTGCAGGCGTTCAAGTTCTTGTAGAAATTGATGGCGCTGTTGCCACGATGACCTTGAACAGGCCCGACAAACGCAACGCCGTGCGGATGAGCATGTGGGCGGCCATTGATGCACACGTTCAGGCATTAGCGAAAAATCTCGATGTACGAATCTTGGTGGTACGCGGTGCAGGCGAACATTTCTGTGCCGGTGCAGATATCTCAGAGCTCACTAACGGACCTGGTGGTGAATATGCACGAGTGAACTGGGCAGCCGAAGAAGCATTGGCGAATTTCCCCGGGCCCACCATTGCGCTCATTCGCGGCAATTGCGTAGGTGGTGGAGTGTCTATTGCTACCGCATGTGATCTTCGTTTTGCAGCCGACGATGCCGTGTTTGGCATCACGCCTTCCAAATTGGGAATTGTGTATCCCACAAACGCTCTCGAACGTGCTACCCGCTTGATGGGTGGTGCTGCAACGAAACATTTGATGTATTCGGGCGACTTGATTGACGCACCGCGTGCATTGCGCATTGGTTTAGTAGATGAAGTACATAGCGTGGATGCATTGGAACAGCGCGTGCATGACTATGTAGAGGTGTTACTGATGCGTTCCTCGCTCACACAAGTGGCCAGTAAAGACATGATTGATGAAGTGGTGCGAGAAGGCCGCGTGAAACCTGCAAGCACTTTGTACTGGGAAACCGAAATGGATCGCAGCGGGGAAGTACGAGAGGGTGTGGCGGCCTTCTTGGCAAAACGTGCTCCACGATGGCCGTGGAAACGCGCCTAGTTGTTAGTTGAGTTGCAGCACGGCTTCAAAGCCGCCCAGCACATCACTCACATCGCCGAAGCCATGGGCACGTAACACGCTTGCTGCAATGGAGGATCGGTATCCGCCCGCGCAATACACAACAGTGGGTTTGCTTGCATCAAGTTCACCAATGCGCTTGCGTAACTGGCCCACAGGAATGTGTCGTGCCCCATCAAGATGATTGATCTTGTATTCACCGTCACCACGTACGTCCACAACTTGCAGACCTTCAACGTTGTGACGCACTGCAGCAAACTCTGCTGCTGTCAGACGTGAGGCGCGATCTACTTCAGAGGGCACATCAACGAGATCTTCCACGGGGAACCAACCAATCACGCGGTCATAACCAATGCGTGCCAGTCGCACTTTGGCTTCTGATTCAAAACCCATCTCGGTGATCAGAACTATGTCTTCATCAGGCCGTATGACAGATCCGGTGTATTCGGCATAACGACCCGCTAAGCCCACATTTACCGATCCACGTAAATGACCGGTAGCAAAAAACTGTGAATCACGCGTGTCGACGATTTGTAGTCCTTTGTCGCGGGCATCAAGTAGTTGAGTCAGTGTCAACTTTGTGGGAATGGCGTGTTCGTCGAGTGTCTCTCGATCTTTTTGATTGAGTACCGCGTTGTAGACGAAATAGCCAGGTGCTTCTGGTTGACCTTCTGTGACTGCGGCAACGAATGCATCTGCGCTAGTGAACTGCAGTGCGTAATTGGTGGCGCGTTGTTCACCCAAAGTAGATGTGGTCTCGGTGGATAAGTTTTTGCCACATGCTGAACCTGCTCCGTGTGCGGGGAACACGCGAGTGGCATCGGGCAATGTGAGGATCTTGTTGTGAATGCTTGCAAACAACATGTGGCCCAGTTCATCTGCAGTTTTTCCCACACTGACCAACAAGTCCGGGCGACCAACATCACCAATGAACAAAGTGTCACCGGTGAGGATGCCATAGGGCTCGGCATCGCCATCGCTAGCCCACACCACATACGAAGTGGACTCTGGTGTGTGACCAGGTGTATGGCGTGCTTCCACAACCACATCGCCGAACTTCAGTCGTTCACCATCGACAAGCAGGCGAGCGGGGAATTGAGGCTTGGCTTCAGAGCCGTAACAAATCACCGCACCGGTTGCTTCGGCTAACTCGAGGTGGCCCGAGAGAAAGTCGGCATGGAAGTGGGTCTCCAATACGTGGGTGATGGTGAGGCCTAATTCGCTCGCCCTGTCGAGGTATTGCTGAATATCGCGCTGTGGGTCTACCACTGCAGCTGTGCCACTGGCTTGGTCTCCCACGAGGTAGGAAGCATGTGAGAGACATTCAAGGTAGAACTGTTCAAGAATCATTGGAAATGTCCTTTCGGGGTATTTCTATGATGATACCCTAGGGGGTATAACAATATCGACTCAAAGGAAATTCCCATGAAGATTGATCCGCAGGTTCACGACAATCTCTTGAAGCGCCTCGCACGTATCGAGGGCCAAGTGCGCGCTGTGCGCAACATGATCGAAGAAGGCCGTGAGTGCCGGGACATTATTACTCAGGTCTCAGCTGCCAGCACTGCGCTCGACCAAGTGGGCTTTCGTTTGCTCTCCAGTGGTTTGCAGCAATGTATGAATGATCCCAAGCAAGCCAAGAAAGACGGTTTTGATCTCGAAGAGGTTGAGAAGCTGTTTTTGAAGTTGGCCTAAGCAATGAGCGAGACCTCTTTTAGCCATCTCGACGACCAGGGCAATGCTCACATGGTCGACGTAGGCGACAAAGCCTCTACTCGCCGACGTGCAGTTGCGCGCGGTGTCATTGTGATGAGGCCAGAAACGTCGGCTGCAATTGTGAATAACGGCTTACCCAAAGGTGACGTCTTAGCGGTGGCGCGTATTGCTGGAATTCAAGCAGCCAAGCGAACCAGTGATCTCATTCCGCTCTGTCATCCGTTGATGTTGACAAAGATTGTTGTTGATCTTTCGGTGCGCGATGGTGCTGTAGAGATTGAGGCAATTGTGGAGACCACTGGACAAACCGGTGTGGAAATGGAAGCGCTCACTGCGTGTTCAGTGGCCGCACTCACCTTGTACGACATGTGCAAAGCCATCGACAAGACCATGGAGATCGGCCAGATTGCCCTGTGGGAGAAGTCTGGTGGGCGCTCCGGGGACTTTTCCCGGTAGGAAATATTTCACTTCTCGGCCATTTTTGAGCATTTTTAGTGATTTTTGAGCATTTTTCGCACACTTATGGCATCAATGGGTCGCAGACAAAGGTATTGCTTACTAGGCTTCTCAAAGCGTCTTACCACGCCACTCGCCTGTACAGCCAGTACGGGGTGGACCACGGTCAACAGTTCTTGTTCCCGATTCAAGGTGTAATTCAGTAGATGAGCAAACTTGTTCTCCTCATAGTTGGAGCCATGTGGATGGCAGTGCTTCTGCCTCCAGTTTTGCGTTCGCGCTTCGATGGCGGCGGCGTGTCTTCGGTGTCTGATTTCCGTCGTCAACTCAACACGTTGCAGCGCACTCAGGGCCCTGTGGGTGCACCCCATGCCATGCGCGCAATGTCTCGCCCCCTTGCCCCTGCTCCTCGATCAGTTCCCGGACGCGCTGCGCCAGGTCGTGCACCTGCGCCAGGTCGTGCACCGATGCAAAGCGCACCCACCCGCGGGTATCAACGTCCTCGCTTGGTTGCCTCTGATGGAATGCTTGAACAAGAGCCACGCCATCGCCGCTCGCACCACACCGCTGAACTTCCGCGCCATCACTATGCAGCCGAATCAGCATTCATGTCGCCACACGAAGTGGTGCGTCGCCGTCGTGTCAACGTCTTGTATGGATTAATCGCAGCCAACGCATTGACTTTGTTCCTTGGTCTTACCACTGGAAGCTCGATGATGGTCTATGGCTTCACTGTGGCGTTCTTGGGCCTTGGCGCTTACTGCTACATCTTGGTGCAAATTCGTAACCAGGAATACCTGCGCCGTTACTACGGCCAGCGCCACGCCGCCTGATTCTGCCCTGTCTGATTTTCCCTTGTAGGGGTGCGCAGTTCTAGACTGCGGTCTTCACAACATTGGGGGAAACTAATGGCACTGTCTTGGACTGATGCGCAAAATGCAGTTCTTAATCCGGCATCCGGAACACCATTTGAATTGGTGGAGGACACTGTTTTTGGGGTGAAGATGGAAGTGTTCAAGAACACTCCTCCCAACCTTGCTCTTGTGTTGCAGAACGCTCGCAATTTCGGTGATGCCACTTTTCTTCTCTATGAAGGAGAGCGTTGGTCGTTTGCTCAAGTGATGGATCACGTCGATGGTCTCTCACATCTGTTGGTGCACAAGTACGGAGTGAAAAAAGGTGATCGCGTTGCTGTGGCGATGCGTAACTTCCCCGAGTGGATCATGTCTTTTGCGGCGATTATCTCCGTCGGTGCCATCAATGTCTCGTTCAATGCATGGTGGACCGAAGATGAAATGGAATTTGCATTGCTCGACTCTGGCGCCAAGGTCCTCATTGGTGATCAACAGCGCATTGATACTGCACATGCAACATGTCGTCAACATGGCATCAAGATGTTGTGCGTGCGCCCGGAGCGTGAAGTGGGCGCAGATGTTGATGATTGGGCAGTGGAAGTCAAGACCGGTCTTGGGCCCATCGTTGCCGACATCAGCCTTGATGATGATGCAACGATCCTCTACACCTCGGGCACCACAGGACGCCCTAAGGGTGCTGTGTCTACACACCGTGCAATCTTGAGTTCATTGATGGCATTCTCTGCGCGCAATGCAGTGCTCAAGCTCGCCTCCGATGGTCCAGAAGCACCCGCTGATCCCTTCCCGCCATCATTTATTTTGATTGTGCCGTTGTTCCACGTAACGGGTTGTGTGCCAGTGATGCTGAGCTGTTTTATGGCCGGCCTCAAATTGGTGATCATGTACAAGTGGGATGCTGGTAAAGCATTGCCGATTATTCAAGATGAAAACATCACCAACTTTGTGGGCGTGCCCACACAAAGTTGGGATCTTGTGAATCATCCCGACTTCGATAAGTACGACACATCGTCATTGCGTGCCGTGGGTGGTGGCGGTGCACCTGCACCTGCAGCCCTCGTGGACAAAGTGGCAAAGAGTGTGAAGAAGGGCAGCCCGCAATTGGGATACGGCATGACCGAAACCAATGCGTATGGCCCTGGCAACACTGGCAAGTTCTACACCGATCGTCCTACCTCTACTGGTCGCGCAACACGACCTATGCGGGTGGAAGTCCGTGACCCTGAAACGTTCAAGACGTTGGGACCCAACGAGATGGGCGAGATTTGCATGGCTGGTCCAATGTTGATTCGTGGTTACTGGAATCGTCCTGATGCAACTGCTGAAACCATTGTGGATGGCTGGTTGCGTACTGGAGATGGTGGCTACATCGACGAAGAAGGCTTTTTGTTTATTAAAGACCGCATCAAAGACATGATCTTGCGTGGTGGCGAAAACATATATTGCGTTGAAGTAGAAAATGCCATTTACGAACATTCTGCAGTGCATGAAGTTGCAGTCTTTGGTGTGCCGCACGAGCGACTTGGTGAAGAAGTTGCTGTGGCAATTCTGCCCAAGGACGGTCAATCCATTAATGCAGAAGACCTATGGAAGTTCTTGGACGGAAACATCTCATCGTTCAAGGTGCCTAACCATGTGATCATCATGAATGAAGAGTTGCCACGCAATGCAGCGGGCAAGTTCTTGAAAACAGCATTGCGCGACATGGTTGCTAAAGGTCAGTTAAAACCCACCAGCCGATGACATTGCTGCGGACTCACGTTCGCGCAATGCAACATTGACGCCGTGGCGCTCGAGCACTTGTTCGAGTGTCTTGGCTGACTGCGGTAACGGGTGTTCTGTAAAGAACGACTGCACATCTGCGCGAAGCACTGCTGTGTTCAATGTGGTCACCGACGACGCCATGCGAATGATGGTGTTACTGGGGAAGCGTTGTTCTGCTTCTTGCCAACGTGTACGCACGATGGTCCATGCTTGTGCTCCGTGGTGCTTGTTGGCAATGCAACGGTTGAGAAGAAATGGTGCATCTTGGCTCTTTACTTCATCGGTGAAGGCCATCTCGCACGTGCGCTGCATCAGTTCTGCATTGTCGAATTCAGATAA
>JAUMDU010000202.1:0-6380 GCA_032121425.1 Ilumatobacteraceae bacterium
TACGCACCGCGCCACCGAGCGACAAAATGGTGGTCACCATCGGTACCTGGTTTTGGATTCCCCGAGCCGCATGGAAACCTGTCAGCGTCACTGCATGGATTCCCACTCATGTTGGCCCCATCTCTGTAACTACCACTGCAACGCCACACACCATCACCTACACACCAGGCGATGGTCGCCAACCGGTGACATGCAAAGGCCCAGGCACCCCATGGACTGCACGCACTGGTGATCGCGCACGTAGTGCATGCATGTACACCTACACCCGCGCCTCCCATGGTCGACGAGGCAGACATTTTCGCGCAGCCATGCATGTCACATGGATCGTCACATGGCGTTCAAGTCTCGGACTTGCAGGCCGACTACCCAACATTCGCACTGGTTCTGCAGTGAATGCCCGAGTTTTAGAGTTGCAAGCATTGTCTCGTTGACATCTGTTGCCAATAGCCTTGCGGGGTACTTTTGGAAAGGCACAACATGAACGACGACAAGGACCGCTTCCTCCTCGACCGCCGCTACGCAGCAACATTTGAGAACCTCGATGATTCTGTTCTCGCACAGTTGGCTAATGCTCTCGAAGGAGACCTGAAAGATGGTTTTGCACGCATCGTGGGTCTTCCCGAAGGCGCCTACGACGATGCGACAACTTTGGGTGCACACGTTCGCGACGGAATTTCCAAGCGTCGCGTTGCCCATGATGCAGGTGTGGTGTTGGCAGAACCCTGCACACAGTGGAGCATCGAACAACTCGGCGATTCATCAGAGAACCCATCGCTCGAAGAATTGCACGTGTTAATTCCTCAAGCAATCGAGAAATTTGGCATCGAAGCAGTGCGCTTGATGGTTATCCAATATTCACGTTCGCTCAAGGGCTTCCGTCAACTTGTTGCAACCGACGACCGTTTCACCCCAGTGGGCGTGGCACCTGTTGCCGTTGTGTTGGAAAAAGATGAAGCAGAACAAGCGGCCAAGCGCGAGGCCCGCAAAGCTCGTAAGGCAACCGAAAAAGCTGCTCGTGCAAAGCAACAAGGCGCACGCCGCTAAAACTTTGCTACTGCCAAATAATCGCTAGCCAAAAAAGACGGTGGCAACATCGTCATACAACGACACATCTACGTGGCGAATCTTGCCCACCACATTTTCTAGTGGTACACGCACCATGTCGTCGTTACGTAGAGCAATCATGCAGTGAGTTGCACCATCGTGCAGAGCAGTCACCGCAGCAATTCCTAAACGCGTGGAGAGAACTCGATCAAAGGCATTTGGTGTTCCTCCACGCTGAATGTGCCCAATTTGCACAACGCGGGTTTCATACCCTGTTGCCTTTTCTAAGGCGCGAGCAACTTCAGAACTAATGCCACCAAGTCGTGGTCTTCCAAAAGGATCTGTTTCATACACAGGTGTATCCATCGTCCCTGGCTTAGGCATGGCCCCTTCAGCCACCACCACAATCGATGCATAGCGACCACGATTGTGTTTGCGCTGAACCGCATCTGCAATGTCGGCAATATCGAAAGGCCGTTCAGGAATAAGAATTGCCGTTGCACCACCAGCAATACCGGCATGAGTAGCAATCCAGCCAGTATCGCGCCCCATCACTTCCACCACCATCACACGATCATGGCTTTCGGCGGTGGTGTGTAAACGATCAATTGCATCGGTGGCGATTTGCACTGCTGTGTTAAATCCAAAACACACATCGGTGCCCACAATGTCGTTATCAATTGTCTTGGGTACTCCCACAACAGGAATACCAATATCGGCATGCAACTTCGAAGCAACCCATAACGAGCCGTTACCGCCAATCACAATCAACGCATCAATCCCCATTTCGCGTAAATTTTTCTCCACACGAGATGGACCATCGGGATAGTCATATGGGCTTCCCCGGCGAGTACCCAAGATGGTGCCGCCACGCGGCAACGTGCCTGCCAATGCCGCCACGTTCAGTTCCATAGAACGCTTCTCGAGAACGCCATCCCATGCATCAAAAAAACCAACAACAGTGTCACCCATGTCGTTGATCGCTTTCCGCACGACTGCGCGAATGACTGCATTGAGTCCTGGGCAGTCTCCGCCCCCGGTTAGCACTCCAATACGCATACTACGAGCCTAACTAGGTGAGCGGTGGAGGCGGGATGGGTCTTTCATCCCGATGGTGTGTTTGCTCTGTTGCGAGCTCTTGTTCAAAGCGGTCAAGTGTGCCTAATGCAAATGCCGCAGCAAGTTCAAGACGAAACTGCACTTCAGAGGACACCGATACTCCATATCCGAGTCCTGCTGGTTTACCTCGTCCTGCGGGAGCAAACACTGTGTACCCCTGCGGTGTGTGCGTCATGCTGATGAGTTTTTCGAACTTCCATTCGTGGGTGCGTTTTGACCCAGTGAACATGATGCGTTCGTTCGTCACTAGAGCGTTGCCTTGATCTGTGGGTGAAATGGATTCTTCTCCGGGAATAACTTTTCCACCTGTGCGCCCAGTGTTGATGCGCACGCGACCAAAGATGGGAAACGACACGCCGCCATATCCACCGCTATAACGAGTAGGAGCACGCACAATTTCTAAGTACACAACACCTTCGATATGTGCGATGGGAAACTCATCTTTAGTCATCATGAATCCGTAGTCATTCATATCTACAAAATGCTGTGAGGAATTACCTGCAATGGAATCGCGCACAATGGTGAGCATCTCGTTGAGTTGATGTTCTTCTTCGTTCCACAGCGCCATCTCAGCAGTGTGATCACTTAGTGCTTGCTGATACTTCTTCTCGGCTCTGCGTTGCGTAAAGGAATCAAATAAGCCCATGACTCCACCATAGAGAAATGGTGTGCCAGAGGGGTTCTCTTACTGAAAACTCACTGAGTCACCCACGTGCACCGCACCTGGGGTGAGAATGCGGGCATAGACCCCAAGGTTTTGATCGAGATCACGCACAATGTGGCGCAAAATGTCGCGGTCGGGCCCCATGTCGGCATTCACTGCTTGGGTCACCATCACGCATCGCGGACACGGATCTAAAAACTCCACCACAGCAGTGCCAATCTGTGCGCGCTTTCCCTTCCAAGAAAACTCCACATGGCCTTTCTCTGTTGTCTCCACCACCAAGCTTGGGCGAAAACGTCGTTCATCAATCACACTGTTCGGTAACGCAGAACGCAATGCATCCATTGCAGATGTAGTCATCACCATTAATGGCCAACAGTCGTAATGAGTGCCAGGGGGCGATTCAAACTCCACCACTTCAGGAGGAAACGCTGCAAAATTAGGTAACGGTTCATCATCTGTACGACCAAAAATTGTGCGCAATTCTTGAATGGGATCATCAGAATCACCAGGGCCTCGGCGAAAGTGATCCAAGTTGTTATCGGCAGGCAAAGACGTCAACTCCACCGGGTGATTCAGTGCTTGAGACAGAACCGCATTCACATTTGCGTCTTGTGATGACACAGTTGCACCGTTGGGCAAAGTGATGATCACGCCATCACCGTGTCGTTGTGCGGCGCATTGCATCAACGCACCAATCTTTTTCCCACCGCGAATACCACCGCGCTCTAAGTCGCGTATCGCCCAATGGCGATCGCCCATAATTCCTAACGTCGACAATTCAACATGGGGTACTTGTTCGCCCACCATTGATTTCACTGGATAGGACCACAGTTGAGAGATTTTCATCTTCACAGCATTTCACGCACGCACCCCCGTGCGACACATTTAGCTGTAGTAAGGGTTTGCCCCGGTGGCGTGATCAGTAATGTCACGCACTTTGGCAATTGCAGGCACTTGCTCTACCAAGGTGGTTTGCACGCCGTCAAGCATGGTCATCTTGCTCATTGAGCATCCATGACATCCGCCACCCATGGTGAGATAGGCAATACCTTCTCCGTCGTGACCCACAAAGGTGACAAAGCCACCATGTGCAGCAAGTGACGGATTGACATCGGTAGCAATCACCGCTTCTACTGCTGCAGACGTTTCGTCGTCGGTGATAAGCCCCTCAATCACCGCTACAGGTGGTTTGTTGGGATTGCGAATAATGAGACCTTGACGATCTGAGAAATCAAGCACTGCACCATTGATGTGTTCATAGCTTTGCAGCGGAATGATGATCTTTAATCCGTTGATGGTGCGCACTTCATCGCTGAATGCTGCTTGGGTCACAATTTCAAATGACAAGTCGTATTTGAATTCTTCGCCAGGGGCCGCAAGTACTTCCAAACGAAGTCCAAGGCGTTCTTTTTCTGGTTCCTCGTCACGCAATGTCACCAATTGGGCCAACGCCTCATCGGTGATTTCAATAATGGTGTCAGAGCTTTGGGGGGCAAGTGGACTCACACCCCGAAGGCTAGCGAGGGTTACCTATTGACCCACTCGCCCCTATTGGCCCACTCTCATAGAGGAGCCGCCACCGTCTACTTGAATGCGTTGGCCTGTGATGTAGGAAGCCTGAGGTGCACAGAAATACATCACTGCTTGGGCTACATCTTCTGGCTGACAGACCCGGCCAAAGGGCGCATCGTCATCCATAGAACGCAAGTCATCCATCTCGCGGCGTCCCGTAATGGCACGCGCAAGACGCACACCCATATCTGTTTCCACTAGTCCAGGCGCCACGATGTTCACACGAATCTGATGTGGTCGCTCTTCTTTGGCCAATGTGAGCGCAAGGGCTTCCATGGCTGCTTTTGCCATGTTGTAGGGAGCACCAAAAGCGCTCATACCTGTTGTGGCAACAGAAGAAATAAACACCACATGTCCTCCGCCACGTGCTCTCATCGAAGGCAAAAACGCACGACACAGTTGATGTGGCCCCAACGCATGAGTGGCCACTAAATTCCATACTTCTTCGGCTTCAGTATCCACCACACCACGACCACGCGATGCAATACCACCGTTGAGAACTGCGATATCAATGCCGCCGTGCGTGGCCAAAATTTCATTCACCATCGCCACGTTGTCTTCGGGAATGTCATTGGAGCCTTGATGCACAGTTGCATGTCCACCCATTGATGCAATGACGTCCGCAGTCTCTTGGGCCGATTCTTTATCGCGTCGATAGTTGATGGCCACAGTTGCGCCCTCTGTGGCTAATGCCAAAGAAATGGCACGGCCAATTCCACGACCGCCACCAGTGACCAATGCAATTTTTCCGTCGAGATATCCCACGTTGCCCCCTTGTACTTGTGTGTTCCCAAACTAGACCGCGCACCTGTTGTGCCTACGAGCCCACTTGCGAGATAACATTGGCATTAACAACCACGGGGAGCTTGCACGAATCGGCAGGCTGAGAGGGTGGCCGCGGCCACCGACCCAAGAACCTGATCCGGGTAATGCCGGCGGAGGGAAATGGATTCAACTTCACCACTGGCGCTCATCTTTACTGGCGGGGCACGTCCCCATCATCTGATTGCCCAAGACATCAACTCACCCCAGTTAGTCATCGCAGCCGATTCCGGTTGGGCACATGCACGAGCTTTTGGTTATGTGCCTCAATTTTTGGTGGGCGACCTTGATTCGATTAGCGCTGACGATCTCGCAGAAGCTCACTCCCTCGATACAGAAATTGTGCAACACAGTGTCGACAAAGATCTCACCGATACAGAAATTGCAGTGCAACTTGCGCGCAGTTTGAAATATGAACGCATCCATGTGGTGTCAGGTGGAGGCGATCGTTTCGATCATCTTGTTGCCATGTTGCATTCTTTGGTTGCACACACAGAAGACGTTGTCGTCACCGCGCACATCGGGCCATCAGTAATTCATTTTGTGACGCCTAAGGAGCGTTTTCACACCACGTGTGCCCCCAACACCACGGTGTCGCTGATTCCTCTTGGTGGCTCCGCGCGCGGTGTACGCAGTGAAGGATTGAAATGGAATTTGTCACGTGAGACGCTGCATTCATTTGCCTCACGCGGCGTGAGTAACTGCACCACCAGTGATTCCTTCTCGCTTGCATTGCGCACAGGAGTTCTCGCCGTCATCATCACCCAACTCACAGGAGAAACATCATGAGAAAAACCCACATCATTGCTGTCCTACTTGGGTCTGCAATTATCGCCGCAAGTTGCACAAGTTCTTCTTCTCAAAACACTGCAACAGAAGTGACCTTGATTGCCTATGACTCATTCACCCCAGAAGAAGGAATCTTTGATGCCTTCACACAACAAACTGGCGCCACCGTCAAAGTAGTGACTGCAGGCGACACCGGCACCATGGTCTCCAAGGCCATTTTGACCACGGGAAACCCCGAGGGCGACGTGATGTGGGGAATTGACAACACCTTTCTCTCGCGTGCTCAAAAGGCTGATGTGTTGTTGTCATATGAACCCGTTGATGAAGGCGATATTTGTGTGAACTACGACAAGGAGTGGTTTAGCGA
>JAUMDU010000203.1:0-3547 GCA_032121425.1 Ilumatobacteraceae bacterium
GGGGGGAGCAGAATGACAAAAGCGGAAGTTTCCATGGTGAATTTTCTTCTCCTGTGACATAGGATACAACTATGCGAGTACACGTTGACTCTTCCAAATGCCAAGGCCATAACCGCTGTTACGCGTTGGCCCCCGAATTATTCGATGTCGATGACCTCGGCAACGCTTTTGAATTACATGATGGCAATGTGCCTGCTGGTCTTGAAGACAAAGCACGTCTTGCCGTTGCTAATTGTCCCGAATTTGCAATCACGATTGAGGAGTGAACAATGACTGACACCGTGTACGGACCAGTAACTGACTGGGCAACCGATTTTGATCATGGCGCACCTGAATACAACGCCAACATTTACAAGATTTGGGAAGACCTCAAAGCAGCAGGTTGTCCCATCGCACACACCGAGCGTTATGGCGGCACTTGGTTGCCACTCACAAACGAGCTAGTGCATGAGATTGCATACGACACCGAGCACTTCACAAGTCGCAGTGTTGTTGTAGGTCAGTTGAAGCCCAGCGAAGTCGAAGATGCGTTGCCCGCACCAATTGGTGGTGCGCCCCCCATCACCTCTGACCCTCCTTTCCACCAGGAAGCACGACGCATTCTTTTGCCAGCTTTTGCGCCGAAGAAAATTGATCCTTTGCGTGATGAAATTCGACAGATGTGTCATGACCTCATCGACCAAATGGGCGACGCTGAGTTGATTGATGCTGCTGAACAATATGCACAGCACATTCCTGTGATGATCATTGCGTCGATGGCCGGTCTTCCAAAAGAAGATGGTGACATTTTCCGATCCTGGGTGCATGTCATCTTGGCCGGCATTGGTGAATCACGCGAAGAGCGTGAGCCTGTGTTCTTGGCACTCAATGAGTACCTTGAAAAGGCAATCGAAGATCACATTGAGAATCCACGTGATGACTTGATTAGCTTTTTGTTGGAAGCAGAAATCATGGGCAACAAGTTGTCCCGTGAGCATGTTGCCGGAACAATCATTTTGTTGATGGTGGCTGGAATCGACACCACATGGAGTGGCATTGGCAACTCCATCTGGCATCTCGCAACCAATCCTGTAGACCGTCGTCGTTTGATCGAGAACCCCGACATGTTGCCGATGGCAATTGAAGAGTTCTTGCGTGCGTATGCACCGGTGACAATGGCACGATTGGTGAAGCAGGACTACGAATTCCACGGTGTGCAGATGAAAGAAGAAGATTGGGTTCTTCTTCCATTCCCTGCAGCTAACCGCGATGAAGCAAAGTTCGAAAATCCCGACC
The DNA here is from genome assembly GCA_032121425.1 of Ilumatobacteraceae bacterium. Taxonomy (GTDB): domain Bacteria; phylum Actinomycetota; class Acidimicrobiia; order Acidimicrobiales; family Ilumatobacteraceae; genus UBA2093. The sequence goes on from JAUMDU010000203.1 coordinate 1,276, forward strand.
AAGTCATCATTGATCGTGAAGAGAATCGCCACGCTGCATTTGGATTGGGAATTCACCGTTGTTTGGGCTCAAACCTTGCACGTTTGGAAATGAACGTCGCAGTAGAAGTGTTCCTTGAGCGTTTCCCTGACTTTGAACTGAACACATCAGAAGAGATGGTGTGGAGCACAGGACAAGTTCGCGGACCACGTCAGTTGCCAATTCGCATCAAAGCACGCAAATAACGCAATCGTCGTTAACCCGGCTAAGACACATCCCGCACTTACAATGGCGGGGTCATGAATATGCCTGAAAATGCTTCGCCTGGCGGAGCAGTGCCCCTCAATCCCGATCAAGAAGAAGCTGTCTACCATCCAGGCGGCCCTCTATTGGTTGTGGCTGGTGCTGGTTCAGGCAAAACACGTGTTCTCACGCAGCGCATTGCCTGGCTGATCTCGCAAGGTGTGCATCCGTCGTCCATTTTGGCAATCACTTTCACCAATAAAGCTTCAGAAGAAATGCGTCATCGTGTCGCAGATTTGGTGGGCCCGGTTGCCAAAAGTATGTGGGTCACCACGTTTCATAAAACGTGCGTGCGTATTCTTCGCCAGCATGCCGAAGCACTTGAATACCCCAAGCAATTCACCATTTACGATTCGCAAGATTCCAAACGTCTTATTGGTTATGTCATTCGCGACATGGGTCTTGATCCCAAAAAGTTTCCCGCCGGGGCGGCGCAGTCGCGCATCAGTTTGTGGAAGAACGAATTAGTTGGATCTGCTCGTGCACACGACACCGCCGAACATATTGTTGCGCGTCGTCATGCCGAGATCTATCGCGAATATCAAGCACGTATGCGACGTGCCGGCGCGATGGATTTCGATGATCTTTTAGTGAATGTGGTGCGTCTGTTTGAAGCACACCCAGATGTGCTGCGCTATTACCAGGAGCGTTTTCAACACATCCTGATTGATGAGTATCAAGACACGAACCAAGCACAAAACCGAATTGTTTTAATGCTGGGTGAACAGCATAAAAACGTATGTGTAGTGGGCGATAGCGACCAAAGCATTTATAAGTTCCGCGGTGCTGACATGCGCAATATTGAAGAGTTCGAAAGCGCATTCGGTGAAGCCACTGTTGTGGTGCTCGCACAGAACTATCGAAGCACCCAAACTATTTTGTCTGCCGCAAATGCTGTCATCTCTCAAAACATGGGTCGTCGTCCGAAAGACTTGTGGACGTCGGCGGGCGATGGCGAACGCATTGTGCGTTACTTCGCCGAAGATGAATACGACGAAGCATCGTGGGTGGCACGCACTGCGCGCGATATTCATGACGCCGATCACCGCACTTGGGGTGAGGTGGCTGTCATGTATCGCACCAACGCGCAAAGCCGTTCTATTGAAGAAGCACTCATGCGTGCCAGCATTCCCTACAAAGTTGTGGGTGGGACAAAGTTCTATGAACGTCGCGAAGTAAAAGATGCAATTGCATATTTGAAATCTGGAGCCAATCCGCTCGATGAAATCAGTATCAAGCGAGTACTCAATGTTCCCAAGCGTGGCATTGGAGACACCAGTATCGGCAAACTCGATGCATTTGCCGCCGCCCAAGAAATTCCGTTTATTGAAGCCATGCGTCGTGCCTCAGAAGCAGGTGTAGGCGGTGCTGCAGTTAAGGGAATCACCTCCTTTGTCGCACTGGTGGATGAGATGCATGCAGCGCTCGCCGACGGACCATCGGCCTTGTTAGAGCTTGCAATGAACAACAGTGGCTACATCACAGATCTTGAGAATGAAGATTCTGTGGAGGCTGCAGGCCGTTTAGAGAACATTTCAGAACTGATTGGTTCTGCTGCAGAGTTCACCCAAGTCGATGAATTCTTGGAACAAGTTGCACTCGTTGCAGATACCGATGATCTGGATGCCGACAATCACATCGTATTAATGACCCTGCATTCGGCGAAAGGTCTTGAGTACCCCGTGGTGTTTCTGGTGGGGTGTGAAGAGGGAATTTTCCCTCATAATCGTGCGCTCACAGATCCCAGCGAACTTGAAGAAGAACGGCGTTTGGCGTATGTGGGTCTAACTCGTGCGCGCGAAAAACTCATTGTGTCCCATGCATGGCATCGCATGCTGTTTGGGCAATCTCAATACAATCCTCCATCAAGATTTCTTGCAGAGATCCCCGCTGAACTCTTTGATCGACAAGGAAATGTTGATTCAGGTGCAGATCATGGCCGTACGTACGGGCGTACTTCGGGTGATTGGCACGACGCAGACGTGCCTTC
>JAUMDU010000204.1:0-5234 GCA_032121425.1 Ilumatobacteraceae bacterium
CCACATGCATCGAGCGTTCTTGCTTTTGCAGGGCCAACTGTGTCTCTGCGGTGAGTTTCTCCCCAATAAAACACATGGTTAGCAAACAAGTTCACACAGACACCAAGAGCTTTCATTCGTTGAAAAGCATCCTCTGAGGCGACTTGTGCGTGCTCAAGTCGGTGCCGATGATCAAAGCGAGGGAAATCAAGAAGAAGGCGTTCGTAGATGTCGAGCCCAGCAGTGACAGCTTCATCGCCGTTCGTGTGTAGGGCCAATTGAAACCCAGCTCGATGAAATGGTCTCATCATCTCGAACATTTCGTCTGGGTCTGCAAGCCACATACCGTTCGGGTCTCCGCAGCAGTATCCGGGCCATTTGAGCCGTGCAGACCGCCCTTGAATTGACCCATCGATCACAAACTTCACTGGACCCATGCCGAATTTACTGGAAGTTTTTTCAGTCAATGCGTGGACGTGATCAACCATCGAACCCGTGACGTGATGGCCAAGGATCTGGACGAGGGGTGCATAGATGATGCGTGTCGGGAAAGATTCTTCGTTAACAACGGAGCCATATAGATCGACAGCATCGTTTGTAGCCGCATAAGCCAGGTCGGTAACGGTAGTACAACCAGCTCGTTGGGCTACAACGCCGGCATCTCGAATGCTCGTAGTGCCACCAACTTCAAGATCAACAAACTTTCCGAGAACTGACGTGAGTGCAAGTTCGCGTAACTCACCAGTGGGGAGACCTGAACCGTCACGAATGACACCCTCGTGCTGATACTCCGAAGTGATACCTGCTAGTTGCAACATTGCCGAGTTGCAATGTCCGACATGGCCATTTGATTGGAGAAGAAAAATCGGACGCTCGTTCGAGATTGAGTCAAGCATGTCTAACGTGATGCCTGAACTGTGTGCCATGTTGGGGTCCCAACCGAGGCATGTCAGAACTTCCTTCTTGTCTGCCATTGAGTGATGAACTGCCCGAATTTTGTTCAATGCATCGTCAGTGGTGGCGCAGCCATATTGAAATTCTCCGTTGGCCATGCGACGTGGGTAGGTGCCAATCCAAGGAAAGTTTGAGAGCGCGCCTTCTTCAAGAATGTGACAATGCGCTTCAATGAAGCCCGGTGTGATGATGTTGTCTACAAAAGAATCATTTACTGAGATTTCATAACTTGATAAATCTTCTTGAAGTTGGCGGAAAGTACCTGTGTGGAGGACACGGCCGTCCATCACAGCCACAGCTTTTGCGGTGGGCATTGAATGGTCGTTTGTGATGATTTCTTTTGCGAGAAAGATTTCAACTTGATGTCGCATGTTTCAATACCTCATCTTTCATTAAGTAGCTGCTTTTTCAGCGCTTGCTTGTCGATTTTTCCAATCGGGAGAAGTGGTACCTCTTCGAGACCATGAAATGACTTTGGCACCTTGTATCCGGCCAGTCGTTCCTTGCACCAGTCTCGAAGTTCTTCATCAGTCACTGTTCTCGTTGATTCACAGACAACGAAAGCCGCTCCCACTTCTGAGTAAATGTCGTCAGGAATACTGACGACAGCAGCACTTGCAATCGAAGGGTGGCTCTCAAGAACGATCTCAATTTCTCGTGGATACACATTTAGTCCACCTGACTTGAACATCTCGGAAAGTCGCCCCACTAATTTTAAATGTCCACTGGGAAGTCGTACGGCGATATCGCCAGTCTTCAGATACCCATCTCTCGTGAGGGTTTGCTCGGTGGCGGTTGGATTGTTTAGGTAGTACAACAGCTTTCCTTCATGGCGATACCACACTTCACCTTCCTCGCCGAGGGCTACTTCACGCCCTTCATCATCGGCGACAATCACATCAGCATCCGGATTAGGGCGCCCTACTGTTGATGCAAGTAAATCAACCGTGTCGTCTGGAGAACTGAACGTTGCATTGCCGCACGTTTCTGTCAACCCATAAATTGTGAACAGCCTGACATTGCGACGCGAATAGATTTCGACGAACTCTTTGGGAAGGGCAGCGCCACCCCATGCCACTAGTTGAAGAGATGACAGGTCACGTGTCTTGAAATCGGGATGTAAAGCAATCAGTTGAAGAACTGTTGGAACATGCTGAAGGTTTGTGAGTTTTAGCTCTTCAATCAGTCGAAGCATTTCGGACGGGTCAAACTTCTCGTCGTAGGCGACCATCCCACCAATAACAATGGTGCTTCCTTGGACATCAACGATGCAGCCAACGTGGTTAGCAGGCAGATTGCACAGAACTCGCGGTTGAGCAATATTCATCTCACGGGCATCGCAGTAACTACCATACGAAATTCCGTAATGGGGAAGCACTGCTCCCTTCGGACTGCCGCTTGAGCCAGAGGTGTACACAATTGTGCATGGATCCATTCGATCGATGACTGGAAATTCTGCCGGGGTGTGTGAAGTTCCGTGCTGGAGAAAGTCATCAATGGACTTCAAACAACCATCGCTTGCACCTGCGTCAAGCCGCCAGGTATTCCGAACGGAATTAACGCTGGTTAATAATTCGATGTCCTCGTGGTACGAACGTCCTAGGCCGTGAGCAATGGAGAAGATGGCGACGGGACGTGCATCAGAAACCACATGAAGTTGTTCACGTTGGGTGTACGTGGGGTTAATCCCTAAGTAGAGAGCACCTATTTTGTGAATGGCCGTGAGAGCAATAAGAAATTCGGGGCGAGGCGTTGTTAACACTGCGACAACATCGCCCTTTTGAATTCCGGTTCCGATGAGTGCGCATGCAAACGCATCGACGCGATCTCTGATGTCGCGATAGGTCAATGTCTCACCCTGAAACCACGTTGCCTCGGCGGATGGGGTAGCAGTTGACCAATAATCAATGGCATCAAAAAATCGGTCAAAAAGCATCTGCCCCCCTTATGTTTCCCGGTTGCTGGCCTGACAAAACTTAAGTATATACTCAAATTTGCGGAGGTAAAAAATGGCTGCAATGGCTTTTGGCATGAAGGGCAAGATGCGTCCTCAAATCGCGCCGGGTGACGCGCATTTCCATGTCGGTGAAGAACTTTTCACCACGGATTGGCTTGAGCTTCCAGAATCTCGCGTTGTGAAATTTCGAATCGGAACGTTTGCGAACGAAGATGACGCGGATATGGACCAATGTCTAACAAATCCTGTTGGTTACGAGAACATTGATGGGTTTATGTTGGTCTCGCTACTGCTTCCAGCACACTTCAATAACAATCCAATTAGTGAGCCTGGTTCTTTTGGATTGAATTACGCGCTGGAAAATGTTCGGTTTCCTGCGCCAGTTTTCCTCGGAAATCGCGTTCGGGTTGTCTGCACTTTGACGGACGTTCGCGAACACTCAAAAGGGGTCTTGCTAACAACACACAATGTGATGGAGCTTGAGAACTCTGATCGTCCCTGTCTGGTGGCCGATTGGGTTGTGCTTCTTCGTTCAGCTCATTCTTTGTGAGTGAACACTCTGATGATTAGGAAAGTCGCTTGGATTTGCAGCGGTTTTCAGCGATCAGTCCATGAAAATAACGATTTGCATGATCATTCCAAGAATCGGGCGCTACCGTAAGGATTTGTCATGTCCACCCCTGTTGTAGTCCCCACGGGCTTTGCCGCCCTCGGAGTGCCCCCCGAAGTAGATGCTGGCCTTGCTGCCGCCGGATTCTCCGCCCCATTCGCCATCCAAACCGAAGCCATTCCTGTTGCCATGCGTGGCGTCGATGTGTGTGGTCGCGCCCGTACCGGTTCGGGCAAGACCCTTGCGTTTGGTGTGCCCATGCTTGCTCGCGCTGACAAATTCGCCAAGCCTCGAGCTCCGCGCGGACTTGTTCTGGTGCCCACACGTGAACTTGCGCTTCAGGTGGCAGAAGTTCTGCAGCCCATTGGTAAGGAATGCAATCGTGTCATTCTTCCGGTGTACGGCGGCACATCACGTGACGATCAAATTGATGCATTAGAAAAAGGTGTCGACATTATTGTTGCGACACCACTGCGTCTCATCGACCTAATGAAAGCTGGCGAAGTAGAGATGGGCGACGTTCAAGTGGTCACGCTCGACGAAGCCGATCGCATGGCCGACGAAGGCTTCACGCCACAAGTCGAGTGGATCCTGCGCCATGTCACCGGCGAGCACCAAACCATGTTGTTCTCTGCCACTTTGGATGGCCAAGTAGGCAACCTTGTTCGCCGCTACATGAAGTCACCAGAAGAAGTATCAATTGATTCGCCCACAGACACTGTTGGCACCATGCACCACCTCTTTTTGGCCGTGCACAAATTGGACAAAGACAAAGTCATTGCTTCAATTGCAAATTCCATTGGCAAGACCGTTGTGTTCTGTGACACGAAGCGCATGTGTGACCGCGTCACTGAACACCTGCAAGATTTGGGTGTCAACGCACTTGCTATTCATGGCGATCTCACTCAGGCTGCACGTGAAAAAGCCATCACTCGTTTTACAAACAATGAACTTTTGGTGCTTGTTGCAACAGATGTCGCTGCGCGCGGTATTGACATTGATGACGTGGAGTGCGTGGTGCATTACGTTCCGCCCATTGACCCGAAGGCGTACCTGCACCGCTCGGGTCGTACTGCTCGTGCCGGTCGAGACGGTTGGGCAGTCACTCTGGCTGAGTACAACCAACACACCACGTGTCGCATTATTCAGCGGGCTCTTCGTTTGCCGACCAACCCACCCGTTGAGGTGTTCAGCAACGATGCACGCCTGAAAGATCTCTCACAGTTTCTCTAGGCCAATAACCCCGCCACACCCATCTGGCATGATGGTGGTTTGTTCTTGGAGGTCGCATGGTGCATGAAACAGGTGGTTCATTGAAGATTTCCTTCGTTGAATCCCTTCAGCACATCGTGGCCCCAGTTATTGAGTATCTCAATAGTTCCAACAACACAGACATCTTCCAGTCCGATCACATCATTGTTCCTAACGCCGGAGTGCGCGCGTGGCTCATGCAACAGTTGTCAACACAGTTGGGTGCACGCCCTGGTCATACCGACGGCATTGTTGCAAACGTCAACATGGGATACCTCGGCACCTTGTACTCGTTTCTGAATGATGCCTCACCTCAGTCCGATCCGTGGTCCATCGATCAGCTCACTATGGCGGTGCTGCAGTGTATTCATGCTTCCGGTGCGTACACCGACCAAATAGAACGACATGGTGGCGCACTGCTTGCTGCTCGGGCCATTGCCGATCGCTTCGACACCTACCACGCCCATCGCCCCACCATGATCG
>JAUMDU010000205.1:0-779 GCA_032121425.1 Ilumatobacteraceae bacterium
ATATCAAATTGCGGCTGATCATGATGCTGTGTTTGCGCGCTCACACGAGTTTGTTCCCATGCTTGTTGAAGCGTGCCTTGCGGTACACAATGACGCACTACGCAAGGCAACACAAGGAGATACCTTGTGAAAAAAGCAATCATGCTTCGGTCGCGGTGGCGACGTAACAGCAAACTGGCCAGACTCGGCGCGCGCGTTGGGCTTGCACACGCTGGCACCTCAGCCAGAAAAGTATTCGCCAATGCAGAACGCAAAGAAGAACTCTCTCGCGCCCGTGAACTAAAGACTGCTCAACAAGTTGCTGCTGAATTGGGCAACATGAAGGGCGCCCTCATGAAACTGGGCCAAATGGCCAGTTACCTTGACGACGGATTGCCTGAACCCATGCGGCTTGCGCTTGCACAACTGCAATCACAGGCACCACCAATGGCGATTGAGTTAGTACATGAAGTGCTGCTAGCAGAACTTGGCAAACCCGTGAGCGAACTGTTTGTTGAGTTTGACGATGAACCCATTGCTGCTGCCTCCATTGGCCAAGTGCACCGTGCAATTCTCCGCACAAACGAAGGCGACCGTGCTGTTGCAGTGAAAGTGCAATACCCCGGTGTCGCCGAAGCAATTGATGCTGACATTCGCACGGCAGATCTTCTGGGAACTCTGCTTGCGTTCGGATTTAAGAGTCTGAACCCAGAAGACATGGTGGCAGAAATCAAAGACCGCCTGCGTGAAGAACTCGATTACTCATTGGAAGCGCAGAACCAACAGACGTTTGCAGACTT
>JAUMDU010000205.1:789-1936 GCA_032121425.1 Ilumatobacteraceae bacterium
CATTACGGAGCTTGTCAGCGGTTCTTCATTTGCGGAAGTTCTTGATTGGACGCAAGAGGAACGTAATGACGTTGGCGAAGCAATCTTTCGTTTCGTCTTTCGCAGTTTGTATCGCTTCCGTGCATTCAATGGAGACCCACACCCCGGTAATTACATCTTCCATAAAGATGGTCGCGTAACCTTCCTTGATTTTGGTCTCATCAAGCACTTCACCGTGGAAGAGATGCAGATGTTCCAAGGCATGGTGAAAGCAGCGGTGCTTGACCATGACATGGAGGAATACCGCCGCATCATTGAAGACGCGGGCATGTTGCAACCCGATGCTCCCTTCACAACCGAAGAAGCTGGTGATTACTTTGCACATTTCTATGCACCTGTGCGTGAATCTCACGAAATGACATGGACAACGGAATATGCGACATCAATAGTGCGACACACATTTGACCGCACTTCTGCAATTGCGCAATATGCAACAGTTCCAAAGTCGTTCGTATTCATTCAGCGCATCAACCTTGGTTTGTATGCGCTGCTTGGGCAGTTGGGTGCCGCTGGAAACTTTCGACGCATCAGCGAAGAACTATGGCCAATGACTAATGCTCCTGCATCTACCCCTATGGGTGAAGCTGAAGCTGCGTGGCTCGCGCAACGCGACTAAATAATTGTTTGTAGGTCTAAGCCAATATCCAAAATGGGTGACGAGTGCGTAAGACCCCCAACACTGATGAAGTGCACGCCGGTTGCTGCTACATCTTTTGCATTGTTCAGCGTGAGCCCACCACTTGCTTCTAACAGCACTGCGTGACCAGTTGCTGTCTCGTGACGTTGCGCAATAAGAACCGCCTCAGCCATAACTCCAGGAGCCATGTTGTCAAGCAGCACCACATCTGCACCAGCATGTATCGCTACTACTAACTGATCCAGGGAGTCCACTTCGATTTCTATTGGCAGTGTTGCGGCCAACGCACGAACTTTTTCAAACGCTTCGGCTACTCCCCCTGCAGCAACAATGTGGTTATCTTTCACCAACGCTGCATCGCTCAGGCTCATGCGGTGGTTTTGCCCGCCACCGCAACGCACTGCATATTTCTCTAGGGCGCGTAAGCCTGGCGTGGTCTTGCGAGTGTCACGAATAATTGCGGTGGTACCA
>JAUMDU010000206.1:0-5146 GCA_032121425.1 Ilumatobacteraceae bacterium
CATTGTTATTCAGGAAACAAGTTTTGTCGACGAACTACAAGCTGGCAGAGCAACCATTGAGGGTGACGCAGCAAGCCTCCTCACCATCTTTGGCAATCTCGAATCATTCCCTGGCTCATTCGCCATAGTTGAACCCTGACAACTTGCTTTTCGCTGTGCTGTGTCAGTATTTCCACGGCAATTAAAGGGGAATTATGGCTGAGAGATTTGAAAACGGGTATGGCGGTCTCGTTGCCGTCGTTACTGGCGGTGGCACCGGAATGGGCCGCGAGATGGTTCGACAACTGACAGCACAGGGCTGTGATGTTGCTACGTGCGATGTCATGGAAGACGCACTTGCTGAAACAGTAAAGATCTGTAGCGATCTCGGACATGCGGGCCGCATTCTCACTCACATTGCCGATGTCTCTGATGAAGAACAAGTTCTTGCATTCCGTGATGCCGTTGCTGCATGGAAGCCTCATGTGCATGTTCTCTTCAACAACGCAGGCGTAGGTGGCGGAGGCAGCATGATTGAATCCGAACGACATGAATGGGAAAAGACTTTTGGTGTTTGCTGGTACGGCGTGTACTACAACACGCGGGCATTTCTACCCTTGTTGCTCGCGGCACCATTCGGACATGTTGTCAATACCAGTTCAGTCAATGGTTTTTGGGCTTCACTTGGCCCCAACACCGCACATACGTCTTACAGTGCTGCGAAATTTGCGGTGAAGGGTTTCACCGAAGCGCTCATTACTGACTTTCGTATTAATGCCCCAACATTGCGCGCGTCAGTTGTCATGCCCGGACACATTGGTACAAACATCGCCATCAACTCCGGCATTTTGCATGGCAATGATCCAAAAGAAATGACACCTGAACAAATTGGACGCGTACGAGAGCGCCTCGGAAAATCTGGCATCGATGCCAGCGGAGCAAGTGACGAAGATCTGCGCGTTCTTATGCAAGCCGGCGCTGAAGGTTTCAGAGATAACGCCCCAATGACTGCAGCTGATGCCACAGCTTTCATACTCGAATCAGTGCGGCGTGGAGAATGGCGCATTCTTGTTGGCGACGACGCGGTCATCCTCGACGAATTGGTGCGAGAAATGCCCACCAGTGCGTACGAACCAGAATTCACGCAGAAAGTGCAGGCGCGAGGCGCACTCGGCGGACTCATCGGGTAGGTCACTGGCTCGATACAGACGCTCTAGTCTGCGTATATGGCAAAGAACATCACACTCGGATACAGCACTGGCTATTGGGGCAGCGGCCCACCACAGGGCGCCCTCGACGGAATCAAAGAAGCCGAAAAACTTGGGTTCGACAGTGCATGGACTGCAGAGGCGTACGGAAGCGACGCGCTGACACCTCTTGCATGGTGGGGATCACACACCGAAAAAATTCGCCTCGGAACATCTGTCATGCAGATGAGTGCACGCACTCCGGCAACTGCTGCAATGGCTGCAATCACCCTTGATCATCTCAGTGGTGGTCGATTCATTCTTGGGCTCGGCGCATCTGGTCCACAAGTTGTTGAGGGCTGGTACGGCCAGCCATACCCTCGCCCACTTGCACGCACGCGTGAGTATGTCGAGATTGTGCGTCAGATCATCAAGCGAGATGCCCCCGTTGATTACCACGGCGCGTTTTACGACATGCCATTCAAAGGTGGAACGGGACTAGGTAAACCACTCAAGAGCACGGTGCATCCACTGCGTCCACACATCCCCATTTTTCTTGGTGCAGAAGGCCCCAAAAATGTGGCGCTGGCTGGCGAAATTTGTGATGGCTGGTTACCGCTCTTCTTTTCACCAAAAGACGATGCCTTCTATCGAAATTGTCTCAACGAAGGGTTCGAGCGCAGTGGAGAAGAAAATAAGGCAAGCAGATTTGAAGTTGCCGCAACGGTCATGGTCATCCCCGGAGACGATGTTGAAAAATGTGCCGACAGGGTTCGACCATTCCTTGCTCTCTACGCAGGTGGCATGGGTGCTCGTGGAGCAAACTTTCACTTCGAAGTATTTGCCCGCATGGGATACGAAGATGTGGCACTCAAAGTGCAAGACCTCTACCTTGCCGGCAAGAAAGATGAAGCGGCAGCTGCCATTCCGCTCAAGATGGTCGAAGACGTTGCCCTCGTTGGCCCCATGGACAAGATTCGCCACGATGCAGAGGCGTGGCGCGAATCATGCATCACAACTTTTCTTGTGAGCGGACCTGCCCAGGTGTTGTCAACATATGCCGATTTGCTTGTGGGCTAGCAGGACATGCTCGTGACCTGGCACACGGGCATGGGAGACTAAACACGTGTATACGCCTCCGCAGTATTTGTCGCCATCGTCTATTCGTACATTCATTGATTGTCCGCAAAAGTTCAAGATCAGTCGGTTCGACAACATCAAAGAACCACCTAGTTGGGCCACTCATCTCGGCTCATTTACTCACGAAGTACTCGAGCATTTGTACATGGCCGATCCTGAAGATCGCACCACCGACACCCTCAAAACTTTGGCTGGTCAGTTATGGACATCAAACGGCTGGGAAGAAAAGGTGTTGGCCCTCAGTGACCCGCAAGGCGACATTAAGGCTTTTAAGGTTGCAGCCTTTACAAACATGACAAACCTCTGGTCACTAGAAGACCCCACCGACACATTTATTGACGAGATGGAACTTGAGGTTGAAAGCGAAGTCGAAGGTGTACGCATGAAGGGCTACATCGACCGCCTCATCTTTGGTGAAGACGAAACAGCAATCATCTCCGACTACAAAACCGGCAAAGTACCAAACCCCAAGTTCAATCCCGACGACAAACTGTTTTTTCAGCTGCTTGCCTACGCGCTCATGCTTGAGGCATCGAACGATGTCCCCACTTCAACTCTCGAGCTTTTGTATCTCACGCAGACAACAAAAAAGTCACTCACCGTCACCCCTGCTCATCTGGCAACTGCCACCGGCACCATTGTTGAAACAAAAGAACTAGTAGACGCAGCGTGCAGCACCGGTGACTTTCCGTGCAATGTCACCAATCTGTGCGACTGGTGCCATTACAAGAAAATTGGCGTGTGTCCGGCCTGGAAAGACAAGTAGTAGTTACTCGTACACCAAACAGCCGTCGTCAAGATCAACAATCGGCAAAACGTCTTTTTCAACCCAGTAGTCCTGGTCGTGCTTCCACTCTGACTTATCGCCCGCTTTAGGCATGAGGTGTTGACTACGCATGAGGTAATTGGGGTTGAAATTGTCAGGTTCCATCCATGGGCCAATTTTCATATCAGCATCTTGTGCACGAAGTTGAGGAACAACTTTTTTTGAGCCCTTTGCATCCATGTGTTTGAACAATCGGCTAACGAAGTCGCCCATCAGGTCAACACGAAGTGTCCAACTAGCCCGAAAATAACCAAAGACCCATGCAAGGTTCGGAACGCCACTAAACATCATTCCGCGATAGGTAACAGTCTGTGCCCAATCAACAGGTGTGCCATCAACCTCAAATGGAATGTCACCCAAAACGCTGAGGTGGAAACCAGTGGCTGTAACAACAATGTCAGCCTCAATTGTCACTCCGCCTTTGGTGATGACACCAGTTTCAGTAAAAGTCTCTATCTCGTCGGTGACCATTGAGGCTTTGCCAGAACTAATGCCCTTAAACAAATCTGCATCGGGCACAAACGCAATGCGTTGTTGCCATGGGCGATACTTCGGCATGAAGTGTTTTTCAACGTCGTACCCCTCGGGCAATGCATCGCGTACTGCTGTTAGAAGTTGATCCTTAACAAGTTCAGGGTGCTCGAAAGACATCTTGGTAATAAGTTGCTGATCAAACAGCACCTTTCGACGCACGATTTCGTGAATCCATTCTTCATTGATTTCCAATTGACGTAGCTGATCAGCAAGATCGTTGGCGTTACGACCAGTTGCAAAATACGTTGGCGAACGTTGCAGCACAGTGACATGCTCAACATCTGAAGCAATAGCAGGTACCACTGTGGCTGCAGTTGCCCCAGAACCAATCACTAATACCTTTTTTCCCTTGTAGTCAAGATCTTCGGGCCATGTTTGCGGGTGTACAACACGTCCTTTGTATGCATCCATGTTGGGCCATTCAGGTGTGTAACCCTCGGAGTGTTTGTAGTAGCCCTGACACATCCACAAAAAGTTTGTAGTCATCTGAAATGTTTCACCAGTGTCGCCACGCGTCACGGTGACTGTCCACTTATTGTCACGACTTGACCACGACGCATTTGTTATGCGGTGCTGGTAACGAATGTGCTCATCAAGACCATTTTCCTTGATGACTTCCGCCATGTACTTTTTGATCTCAGAAGCAGAAGCAATCGGAGCACTAGTCCACGGCTTGAATCGATACCCGAACGTGTAGAGATCAGAATCAGAACGCACTCCGGGGTACCGATGCATATGCCAAGTACCACCAAAGGTCTCGTACGCCTCAAGAACCACATACGACCTCTCGGGGCACTGAACACCAAGGTGGTAGGCAGATCCGATTCCGGATACTCCGGCTCCGACAATCAGAACATCAAAATGTTCCAAACGCTGATTTTGTGAGGTTTCCATGGTGCTTGCCTGAGTCATGCGATGACCTCCCTAGTTATCTGCTCCCCGATATTAGGTACTGTTTCCGTGAAGGGGGTAGTCGTGTTTGATCTGCTGATTGTTGGGGGAACCGTTGTCGACGGATCTGGTGCGCCATCGCGGCGTGCAGACGTCGCAATCACAAACGGACTAATTGTTGCTGTTGAGCCCACCATCGTTGGAGAAGCTCACGAAGTCATTGACGCAACTGGCTTGCTCGTCACCCCAGGGTTCATTGATATTCATACTCACTATGACGGACAAGTCAGTTGGGACACACTTCTTGACCCTTCGAGTGGCCACGGCGTCACCACAGTTGTTGTTGGCAATTGCGGTGTGGGCTTTGCCCCTGTGCGTCCCGGACAAGAAGAGTGGCTCGTTCAACTGATGGAAGGCGTTGAAGATATTCCAGGGACTGCTCTTCATGAAGGAATTTCGTGGGAGTGGGAAACTTTCCCGCAGTATCTCGATGCCATTGATGCTCGTCGTTATGCAGTTGACATTGCTGCATATGTTCCCCATGGTGCGGTACGTGGCTATGTCATGGGTGAGCGCGGAGCTCGCAACG
>JAUMDU010000207.1:0-12902 GCA_032121425.1 Ilumatobacteraceae bacterium
TTTTGCACGCAGCTAATTCGTTTTCTATCCAACTGGGCCCACCCTTGATGCGCGGCACGAGATGTTCGGTGGTGGGCGTATTCAAGGATGTATCCAGTGGGGCACAACACCAAACGCAGTAGGGGCCATCGCGCTCCAAGATTGCCGCCATGCGCTCGCGGCGATTCATTTGGCGAGGTCGAGACTCCACAACTGCTTAGGGTAGGGGTTCTGGCTGTTGTCGGGCATTGCTGGTGCGGCACACTTTGGTCACGTGACCCCCCCGCCAGAGGTGTAAGTGTCTACTTATAATCGTCAAAAAAGCCTGCTGAGGAAATGCAATGAACAAGACAGACGTAACTTTGGCGGCTGATAACCATGACGAATCTGGCTACGACGACATGTTCCTTGAAACCGTTTCGTACCACCTCAACCTCAATCGGAAGCGTCAAAAAATCACGCAGCACCCGATAGCCGAACAATTGCAGGTATCGCAATCTGTCGTGTGCCAAATATTGAAACGACCATCGACTATTGCAAAACAGCGGCGTCTCTGTGCGGCGTTGGGAGGGGCATTGGAAATCACTATTCGATTTGGC
Organism: Ilumatobacteraceae bacterium; assembly: GCA_032121425.1. GTDB lineage: Bacteria > Actinomycetota > Acidimicrobiia > Acidimicrobiales > Ilumatobacteraceae > UBA2093. Next base: position 579 of record JAUMDU010000207.1, read on the forward strand.
GACACAACGGATTCCCTCCTCAGCGAGCCCATTGCGGGCAATTCTGATGCGTGGATGATTGAGGAAAAATAATGGTGGGTCGTTTTGCGCCTTCGCCTACGGGTCCACTTCACGTGGGCAATTTGCGCACTGCATTGCTTGCGTGGGGTTCTGCTCGCACCCATAGCGCTCGGTTCATTGTGCGTTTCGAAGACCTTGACCAACACAACGCCTCTGGCGCACATGCCGCCCAACAACTCAACGATTTGTCGTTGATGGGAATCACATCAGATTCCGCTCCGGTGTTTCAAAGCGAGAGATTTGATCTGTATCGCGATGCACTTGCAATGTTGACTGCCCGTGGGTTCACCTATGAATGTTTTTGTACGCGACGCGAAATTGCAGAGGCCGTCGCCGCACCTCATGGGGCGCAGTTGTTGTATCCCGGTACATGTCGTGAATTAACAGCCAGTGAGCGTGCTACAAAACGTGAGGTGCGCCCAGGGGCTTTGCGGTTACGTGCTGATGGGGCTACTGCTACGTTCGAGGATTTTTTATGGGGATCTCAAAGTGGTGCCGTTGATGATGTGGTGTTGCAACGCAACGATGGTGTGCCGGCCTACAACATTGCTGTGGTGGTCGACGACGCGGCTCAAAGCATCACAGAAGTTGTGCGCGGCGATGACTTGTTATCAATCACCGCCACTCAGGTGTATCTGCAACAACTGTTGGGTATCGCCACGCCTCGCTACGGGCATGTGCCCTTAGTGGTGGGCCCCGATAGTGAACGACTTGCAAAACGCCACGGGACAGTCACCTTGGCTGATCTTGAGAATGTGGGTGTGAGAGCAGGCGAAGTGCGTGAGACGTTGTGGGCAAGTGCGGGTCAGTCCGGTGAAGTTCTTGATTGGAATGCAGTGCCCCGTGAGCCATGGGTGACACCGTGGAATAACACGTGAGAAATGGGCGTTAGCAGTGGCGGAGAAGTCACAGTTGTGTACCTCATTAGTGACACCATAGATACATGGGAAATCTTGAAGCCATATTGGGTTATGAAGGCGCACGCCGTGAAGGTGATGCAGCAATGGTGGCGCCAGAAATTGTGCAGTTGCCCTTTTGGACCCCTGAGTTTTGCTCCACTGTGATTCGTGCTGCAGAAGCCGCAGGTGGCTTTCACCCACACGATGATGATCCCGTTCCTGGCTATGAGGTTTCGCTTGCAGCTATTTCACCTCGCTTGTTTGAAGCGGTGGAACAAGATATCGGCATGCGCATGTGGCCCGCTATTCGCCAATGGTGGCCATATGTGGACTATCACGGTCTGCGGGATGTGTTTGTGATTCGTTATGCAATGGGTGAACAAGAAGAGCTGCGTATGCACCACGACATTGCCCAAGTAAGCGCCAGTATTAAATTAAATGATGACTATGAAGGTGCAGAGTTAGTTTTCCCACGACAAGAGTTCTCTAATGATGCAATGCCAGTGGGAGACATGGTGGTGTGGCCAAGTTTGGTGACACACCCACATGAAAGCAAGCCGTTACGTAGTGGGGTGAAGTATTCACTGACTGTGTGGTGTGAGTTGCCCTTGCCCATTGATGGCGCACGCATGTACTGAGCACGATGGGCAAAAGAAAAGGACGACACCGAAGTGCCGCCCCGATCTTCTTCAGAGGTATTGCTACAGGTTTCCCTGCCTGAGTTCGTCAGTGATAAGAGTGCGAAAAATTAGGCGCGCTTGCGGACGCGAATAGCTTTCTCTGCAGCGTTACGGCACTGACCCGTTTCAAGATCGAACTTCCAGCCGTGCAACGTGCACACCAAGTTGTTGCCATCAATTTCACCAAACACTGAGAGGTCTGCATTGCGATGTGGGCAACGTCGCTGCACCACATAGTCACCAATCTCAATATCTGATTCATCACTAGGTGCACCACTGAGTTTTTGTTTGGCTTCGGCCTCGGTGCGATTCATGCGCTCCACCGACAACGACTTCAAAAAGTTATAAAGATATTCGTTATAGGCGCCTTCTCGCCATGCAGTAAAGCGACATGACAAGAACAGGGAATTGCTCCAGTCCACTGCACGCGTGGTGACCACATGTTCCACAAGGTCGCGTGCGATATCAAAACGATACGCATAGGGCTGACCTGCGTGCTCCTCGACAGTGCCATCGAAGAAGTTCACAAAAATGGCCAAGTCGCCTGCGTTGATGAGACAGTTGCCGCCAATGCCTTGACGTACCGATGTCGCCATGGCCATCAATGGCTCCCACCACAGTTTCAGCGTGGCGATGATGTCGGTTTCAGGTGATGCCCACCCGGCACGAAGATCACGCAGCCACCCCGCCCAATCGGCTTGGTAGGTGCGCAAATAGTTTTCTTTATCGGCAAAGATGCGAGTGATTTCATCACCTGGCATGGGTTGTTCCACTGTGACTGCACCACCAAGGACGGTGAACATGGTGCCCGGGATGGTTGTTGCTGCATTGAGTCGGCCTTCATTTGAGAGGCGACGTTGGAATTGTGTTTGATCGGGGAAGATGCTGGTCTCTGTGCCATCGATGACATTGAGATGGAACAACTCTTCGTCGAGAAAACATGGAGGCCCAGCCGATGGCACAACTGTTGTGGCATTCAACGCTTCTACGTATCGCAATGCACGTGTGAATTGGCTTTCTACTTTGTCGTGCGCGAGTTGTGCTTTTTCCGCGGCATCCATTTCATAGACCATCGGATACCAGATAGCGCCCGAGAACTGCAACCAATGCAGATCAACATGGCCATACTTTGCGAGTTCGTTGAGATCTTGTGTGCGGCAATCGTTTTGGTTGACTAATCGTGCATCACCATCTGAGACCACAAGTGCACTGTCGCCACCTGGACCATCTGTGATGGAGGACTCAATGTGAATAGCAATTTTTACACCTGGTGCAATTTCACGTTCCGTGGCATTAATGGTGCGTTCAAATTTTTTGAAACCTAACTTGTTGAATTCACGTTCCAACTCACGCGTGGGGTAATCGGGTAGCAACACGGTGGTGTTCTTGTTCATGCGCTCCGACAAAAACGACGCATCGAAGTGATCGCCGTGAAGATGTGAAACATAGAGAAAATCTGGATTGCAGATCTCGTGCATTAACTCATCGGACAATTGATCGTTTCGCGGAAAGACAAACCACGAACCGAAAAATGCAGGCACAAACCATGGGTCACACACAATGGAGACACCATTGGTACGGACAAGAATGCCTGCATGCCCAATGGAGATTGCTTGCATTGTTAGGCCCGTGGTGGATCAACCGATTGCACGCCGCCCGAGGCAACGTGTTCGGTCCATGCAGAGCCATTCCAGTAGCGCAATTCGTAACGCTTGGAGGGATCTGGATACCAGTTTGCAGGAACCGATGGCGCCCCCACTGATGCAGTTGCAGATGGGGCAGGTGAAGACTGTGGTGCAGCATTACTGAGGGGTCCTGCAACTGTTTGCAACTCTTCTGCTTTCATGCCCGGATGGGGAGCTACACCAACGCTGCCCGAGTGGCGAATGAATGCGTGGAACCATGCAGCACCGTCATAGGTGATTTGCACAACTTCCCAACCTTCGCGCGAGCGGCGAGTGAGTTCGGCAGCTAACTCGTGCGGATTGCGAACAGATTCAGAGACAACATCGTAAGTGAACATGGGCAAAGCCTAGTGGGCTTGACCGTCATGCTCACCCGCAGGATCTTCAGTGCGCACTAAACGGTCTACATCGATACCTTGCGTTGTGCCGTCATAGACCAAAGCGCCATCGCGCAGGGCCACCACTCGGGACACCGTGTGTACAAAGGACAACTCGTGCGTGGCCACCACCACGGTGGCGCCGTTCTCGCTGGCACCAGCTAGCAATTCAAGGAGGGCTTCTTTGCCTGATGCATCGAGGCCCACGAAAGGCTCATCGACAAATAACACCTCAAAGGGGCGTATAAAGCCCAAGGCAATTGCAGACTTTTGTTTGAGGCCGCGTGAGAAACGATTGGGCATGTCATCGGCACGTTCATACAAACCAAGGTGACCCAAAAGATCTGCTGCGGTCTGTTCCCATTCATTGACACCATGAAGACGTGCGATGTATTCAAGGTGTTCCCATAACGACAAGTCGTCATAAAAAGTGGGGTTGTCGGCAATGAAACTTAATGCTGCACGTGCATGCAATGAACCAGCGCTGTGTCCGCATAACGAGACACTGCCTTGGCTCGGCTCTAACAACCCGGCAGCAATGCGCATTAGAGTTGTTTTACCTGAACCATTGTGACCAATAAGTGCCACACGCTCACCGTGATCCACTGTGAGCGACAGAGCATTTAATGCAGGTGCATCGCCATAGTTTTTTGCAATGTCATCGATAACAACAGCCAAAGTTTGCACGGGCTCTGGTTTGTTGCGGCGTTCACGACTCATGAGTGGATCCTTGTGATGAAGTAGTTGGAGATTCGGTGGGTTTTTTCTTTGCGGCGTTTGCTTGTTGTGATGCGCTGCGATACCAGGTGCGAATGGCGTCGCGTTGACGAATCCATCCGCCCACCAACACAACCAGCAGTGCAACAGCCCCCACTGCACGCAGTGCGTTCAACAATTCATCACTGTTTGCCACACTTTCACGTGCAGCCAACAACGGTAAACATGCAACGACTGTGATGGCGGGGGGAAATGCCCCACGAATGACGGTGCCCATGCCGCTCATCTCTGGTGGCAATGCAAGACCTGCAGTTGCAGACCCAGCGGGGTCTGGTGCGCCAGAGACTGAATTCAATGCAGCTCCTGCAACAGCACCTGCGCCGGCTGCGAGTCCCAGCAATGCGCCATAACCAAGAGTGGAAATTTCTGGGCGTGCAATAAAAGCAACTGCGACACCCACAACTACGAATGGCAACGCAGCGAGTGCGGGCACGATGAGATGTTTTGTGAGTAATAGTCCGCGCTCTCGCGGAAATGAATCCGTGCGATCGGGTTGATCAATTTCTTGTGATAACGGCTCCACAACATCGAGTCCCACAATGAACAACAACAGCCCTGCTGCAACAAGTGCGGGCGTGGTGCCGTTCCATGCAATGACGAAGCAATAGCCCGCAACACCACTAAGTGTTGCCATGCGCAGTAGACGACGTAGTGGAAAACGCAGGAAGGAACGTATGCCACGAATAACCACAACATCGCCACGCATAGCACGGGGTAGACGTAGCCAGGGTTGTGTGCGCATGTGTTCTTGACTGAGTTGACGACGCAACAACACCACTGTGCGTAGATCTTGCAAGGTGACTGCGAATTTCATTTGAGAGACCAATGCACTGCGCCGTGCAAGTGCCTCTAGTGATAAATGTCCAACACGCACAATGGCAACAACCGTGAGCGCAACAACGATAACTACGCCAAGGAGATCCCAGTAGTGCACACGCAACCACCACATAGACACACTGCCTACAAAATCAAATGGACCCGCAACGTTCACACTTGTGAAGAACACCATTGCCTGCAGTGCAACAAGTATTGCGCCACACGCTGTAGCTATTGATTGGGAAAATCCGAAACTGTGCGCAAGCAATGCACTCACCACAAACAATGCACCCATGATTCCGCCTGCAAGTGCACCCCACACGATGAACATAATCATTGGCGCACTTGCATCTATGAGGCGACGCTCTAGTAATTGGTTTGCGACTCCACCTGCAATGGCGCCCACAAATACAAAAGAGCGCAGACGTTGCACCGCAGGATTACGCAATGCGGTACTGCGTGCAATCGGGGCCATCAATACATGGCGCACTTCTGCTTCTTCAATAGCAATAGGGCCACCGTGTGCACCGCTACGTAGACCCAAAAACACCACAACAGCAGCAACAAGACCCACTACGTGTGGAGTGTGTGTGGTGACATCGACAATTTCTTGACCCACAAGCGGATCATCGCCCACCAATCCCGACAAAAACATAATGACGCCAATGCCCACAAAGGCCGCCAGATACACCCGATACAGGGCATCGAACCATTCAAGATCTTGAATACGGTTCTTGCGCCGACGTATGCGCATCTCACCCAAAGCACCAGGGCCCATCGCCAAAGAGGATGCAGGGGTTATGGACGTCACCTATTTATACTGCCACTTTGAGCCCGAAAATGACGCACGACCCCTCACTGCCGTAAGAATGGGACAATGAACACCGAAGCCGTCCAGATTTTTTCTGCGGTGCTTGCTGTGGTGGTTCTGGCCACGGGTGTACTGACTCTTGCGGGCTTGGTATTGGAATCACGCATGACCTGGGCAGCCTCGTGGGTGCGCGCCATGGATGACATTGCGCTGTGGGCGATTAGCGCCGTGACTACCGGCACCATGTTGGGCAGTTTGTATTTCAGTGAAGTGGCCAGTCTCGCCCCGTGCGAATTGTGTTGGTATCAACGCATTGGTGTTTATCCCATTGCGATTATGTCGTGGGTTGCACTTGTGCGCCGCGACAGAAAGCTTGGTCCATACTGGATTGCCTTGTCACTGGCGGGAATTGCCGTGTCGATATACCACTACTTATTGGAGTGGTTTCCTGAGATGAAATCATCTGTGTGCAGCGTGGATGTTCCCTGCACCACGGTGTGGTTTCGTGAATTTGGATTTGTGACCTTGGCATTCATGGCGGGATGTGCATTTATTTTTGTCATTGCAATGTCGTTAGTGATGGTAAAGAACCCCGCGGGTGCGGAAGAATAGATACAGCAGGAAAGAGGCAACCCCGTGGCTCAAGCACAACGCAAGAAGAACCAGATCACACACAAGACGCGTCCGAACAATCTTCGGAAAGCATTGGCAGTGTTGGCAGTGTGTGTGGCAGCCGCGGCCGCAATTGCTATTGGCATGAGCAGTGGTTCAAGTGCACCTGCGCCTTCTGATGATCAAGCAACAATCATTACTGGGCAGTTTCAAGAAGTGAAAACAACGGGTGCGTTGTTGCCTGAGTTGACTCAAGATGACGACCCTGCAATTGGTACTCCTGCGCCAGGGTTGAACGGGTTTGATTTCCGCGGCAACCCAGTGACGATCAATACCGAAGAGAGTCGTGGAAACACCTTGCTGGTGTTTTTGGCACATTGGTGTCCACATTGCAATGACGAAATTCCCAAGTTGATTGAGTGGCGCGAACAGGGTCTTATTCCACCTGATCTTCGAGTGGTGGGAATCACCACCGGGTCGCGCAACGATGCGCCGAACTGGCCACCATCTAACTGGATCTCAGAAAAGAAATGGCCTTTTGAAGTATTGGCCGACAGTGAACAACAAACCGCAGCATTGGCCTATGGCTTGAGCGCGTATCCATTTATGGCAATTGTTGACGCCAATGGCATTTTGCAAGCACGTTTTTCGGGCGTTGTTGGGCCAGAGCAATTGAGCGAGCGAGTATCAGAAGCCCTCGAACGAGGCCAATAAAATAGGCACAGGTTGACCACCTATTGGGCGTAACCTTGCCCTTCGTGACGTACACACCGCAACGCATTGGGTTTTTGGGGCCATTTGGCACTTTCACCGAGCAAGCCCTTGTTTCTCAGCCCGATTTAGCTACCGCTGAATTGGTGCCGTTTCGTTCTGTGCCTGATGTGTTGGATGCAGTGGCGGCCGGAGAACTAGATGCAGGTTTTGTACCGATTGAGAACTCCATTGAAGGCACTGTGAACTTCACACAAGATGCACTGATTTTTGATTATGAATTGTTGATTCAGCGTGAAGTTGTTTTGGACATTGAACATTGTTTATTGGCAGCCGCTGGCGCAACTCTTGACAGCATTGCCACGGTGTTGTCCATTCCCGTTGCCACTGCACAATGCAGTGCATGGCTTCGTAATAATTTGACCCAAGCTGAAGTGCATGCTGCAAACTCCACTGCTGATGCAGCACGCACCGCAGGTGAACGCATTGCAGGCGGAGACAAAACAGTGGCAGCACTTGCACCGGAAAATGCTGCAGAGTTGTATGGGTTACATGTTGCCGCGCGTGACATTGCAGATCATGTAGGGAATCAAACGCGATTTGTATTGGTAGCTCGCGAAGGTATCCCGGCATCTACTGGTCATGACAAAACAGGCATCGTGGTGTTCCAACGTGCAGATGAACCCGGAAGTTTGATTTCAATTTTGCAAGAGTTCGCTGCGCGTCGCATCAACTTGTCATTGCTCTCATCACGACCCACTAAAGAAGGTGGGCTTGGTGATTACTGCTTCATCATGTATGCCGATGGCCATGTTGAAGATGAACTGATGGCTGATGCATTGCGTGATCTGCATACCAAACAAGGTGGCGTGAAGTTTTTGGGCTCCTACCCAGCAGCCGGGCAACAGGCTCATAGTGCGCGCGAACATGCCGATGCCCGTTGGCAACAGGCTGACGACTGGATCAACGACCTGCGCTCCAATATTCGCCGCTAGGGCCCCAGAGCAGATTTTCTCTTTTCGGCTCCCCGCAGATAGCGTGGACAACGGAACGGTGGCAGAGCGGACAAATGCACCCGCCTTGAAAGCGGGAGGGCCAAAAGCCCCGGGGGTTCGAATCCCTTCCGTTCCGCCAGTACACTCGACCTCTCCCAGGAGAGGTGCCAGAGTGGCCGAATGGGGCGCCCTGCTAAGGCGTTGTCCGTCTTAAAGCGGACCGTGGGTTCAAATCCCACCCTCTCCGCCAGGCTCTTTTTGGGCGTCCCGCAAGGAACAATTGCCGCCAATTTTGGCATTAGGACACAAATTTTTCCCTTGCCTGTATTGGGTGAGCCCAGGTCTGCGGTGTATCGCAGATGTATCTCTTGTAGACAAATTGGGTGATAAATCTGTCGCAACACACACGTCGAATACTCGTTGGAATCGCAGCAACAGTGATCGGAGTTTTCGCTTCGATCACTCCTGTTGCATCTGCATACTCGGTTGAATCACGTACCGCACAAACACAATGTGCAATTCCTTACAAAGTGGTGCGCGGAGATTCGTGGTGGGCGATTAAAGAAAAAGCAGGTGTTTCTTTATCTGCGTTGTTGAAAGCCAACAAAGCCAAAGTAACTACAAAATTGCTTGTTGGTAAAAAAGTGTGTCTGCCCAAGGGCGCAAAGGCATCCACGCCTTCATCTAGAGGTCTGGTTCTTGGGCCTCCACCAAAGATTTATTCGGCGAAAAAATCCAAAGCGATTATCCGTGAGATTTTTCCTGAACGCTTGCATGCGCGTGCATTATCGATTGTTAAACGTGAGAGTCGTTTCAATGCAGCTGCCTATAACAGGTGCTGTGTGGGGCTATTCCAAATCAACTGGTACGCCCACAACAAATGGCTGCGCCAAATGGGGATCACCGCACCAGAGCAATTACTTGATGCCCGTGTAAACGCCGAGGCCGCATTGGCGCTCTATAGGAGGTCAAATGGCTGGGGGCCTTGGAAATAAGCAGCCATCGCTGGGACAAAGCTGGCGGTAGTAGCTAAGGAATTGACCCGCTGGTGTTGATGTGTGGCTGTGGTGTTTGAAGTGTTTACCGCATCGCACAGCATTGGCCAACAGTGAACAACACGTAACAGTCAATAGATGAGGTCTAAAAATAGAAACTACTTAAACTGATCTTGTGAATCTGTAATACATCAATCATTAAAAAAACTGATTGCTCTTTTTTGTGGCTAATGTCGTCTTCATGTCACAACGATCCAAACACACTAAATCAGCACTGTTTTCGGCCTTTGCTTTCATCTCCTCGATTGTTGTGGTGGGTTCGCTCGCTATTTCTCCAAGCGTCGTCAGTGCATCAGGTGATGCTTCCATAATAGTTGGCGACAGTACATGTGATTTACCAGCAGCTGATCTTGGTCGCGGTAGTGCGCAAAATCCGTTCATAATTAATTCAGTAAAATCGTTATCAGAAATTAGAGACTGCAACTCACGCACTTTTACTATCACTGGCGCATCTGTTACAGGCAATCAGGTGACCTTCACAGCTAATAACCAACTGGGAGTTGGTCATTCAGTCTCAATTACTGGCGTGACACCATCTGATTTCAATGTGGAGTCTGCGCGAGTAGTGAGCGCAAACGCGACTTCTTTTACTGTGCAGTTAGCTGAGACTTTGAGCGCCACATACACCTCTGACGGCACAGTAAACGTCGACATGGATTTCTATGAGATGCGCGCTTCAGGTAACACGATTGATCTGAGTTCAGAAGCTAATTGGACTCCAATTCCAGACACTCGTCGCGTCACAATCAATGGCAATAACCACACAATTTCTAATCTGACCATCACGAGCAATGTTGACAAAGTTGGTTTGTTTGCAGAACTACAAGATTCAAATATCGCAAACATAAATTTAACCAACGTCAGCATTGATCAGTCCGGTGTTGCAAGGGATTACGCAGGCGGTCTTGTTGGTATTGGAACTCGCATCAATATTCGAAACGTGTCAGTTCAAGGTTCAGTAGTAGGTAGCTGGAGATACATAGGTCTAGTAGCTGGTGTAGTTGAGGAAAGTAATGTCTTAGGTTCTACTAGTTCGGGTTCGGTTCGCGCCTCTAACACCAACGCTCAAAAACCAGAAAGAATGGGCGGTTTAGTCGGGAACACCAACTCAGTCAACAATGGGACGAGTAACGTTTCTGATAGTTCCTCATCTGCGGCAGTAGAGGGTTATGTCATGGACGGCACTACACCAAAACACGGCTTCTACATCGGTGGTCTAATTGGCCATGCAGCTGGAAATATCGAACGAACATCTGCAAGTGGAAATGTTGTAGGTGGACAGAACGTCGGTGGTCTGATTGGGTACCACTCTTGTTGTGCAGGGGTAATTGATTCAACAGCAACCGGCAATGTCACCGCCATCTCTAATGACAATGCACCGGTTGTGTATGTCGGAGGCTTTATGGGCTACTGGGGATGTTGTGGTGGAATTTCTAATTCTTCTGCTAGCGGAAACGTCACTGTCACCTCTCAAGCCGCGGGCGCAGTTGAAAAAGTTGGTGGTTTCTTAGGAGAGAATTCCTGCTGTTCAGGGTTTTTCAATAACCATTCCACGGGCAATGTAATAGTCACTGTTGAAGAGGGCGCATTACCTCGAGATGTTGCTTTAGTTGGCGGTTTCGTCGGTTGGTGGCGATGCTGTGGTAGCGAGTTCGGCAGTTCATCAACGGGCAATGTCACGGTTGTGAATAATTCAGGTGGTGAAGTGCGAGAGGTCGGCGGCTATGCGGGAGAAGTGTATTACGAAGCTCAATTTATTGATGTGACTTCAACGGGCAATGTCACCGCAACAGTGACAACTGCCGGCATGGTACGAAGAGTTGGAGGGTTTGTTGGCGAAAACACTGGCGAATCACAGTTCGTCAATGTTCATAGCTCTGGTGATGTAAACGTGACAAATGGAACTTCTGTGGGTGGTTTGATGGGATATTCATCAGGAAACACTCAGATTTTAGATTCCTCTTCAAGCGGAAATGTTGTTGCAACATTTGATGACAATGAAGGCAGTGACTTGTTTGCGCGAGTTGGAGGATTGATCGGACACGCGAAACGCGAAAACACTTTTAGGAGATATTTTGACATTCGGCGCACATCAGCATCGGGGAACGTGACGGTAACTCCAAGCACTGGCGGTGGGAGTGCAACGAGAGCTGGTGGTTTGATCGGTGAAATTGAAGACACACTGCTGTTACAAGATGTATACGTACGATCAGCTGTCTCGGGAAGTAGTGATGTTGGCGGTCTGTTTGGTGCAGTGAGTAGTGCAGAAATTAATGGAAACCGAGTGTTTCCTACAATTGATGCTAATCGTGTGTATATCGCAGCATCAGTAACTGCGACTGGAACAAACGCAATAGTTGATCCAGTATCAAATCGTTCATTTGTGACCGCAAACGTGTCCAATGTATTCGATGCAACGCTTGCCGGAGTATCAACGAACAAGGCCAACTTTGTTGGCAAGACCACTGCTGAAATGACTATGCAAGCAACGTTTGCATCTCTTGGTTATGCATTTGACGGAGTCAAGCCAGTGTGGAGGATCTCATCAACAGTTAATGGTGGCTATCCCACGTTGATTCCTCGTCCAAGTCTGACCTCTGGCGGATCGGAACAAACGCCGGCGCCGGCACCGGCACCGGCTGCCTGTGTTGCTCCTGCAGCTATGAATGTGGCATTTGTGAATGGGTCGTCTCGATTGACAGCCAAGGCAAACCGTCAGATTCGCTCCTATGTCACCAAGGTAAAGGTATCGAACTGTACTCGATTGAATCTTCGGGCGTATTACGTGAAGAATTCACCTCTTGCTACGGCAAGGAACAGGGTATTGGTATCGGCATTGAAGAAAG
>JAUMDU010000208.1:0-17779 GCA_032121425.1 Ilumatobacteraceae bacterium
TTCAAGAAGTTGCCCATAACCAATTTTGTTCAGAGGTAAACCTTGGGCACTTGTGCCGCCATAGTTTGTGCCGTGGTATCCGCGATCACGCGTAATAATCACGCTGCGCTCAGGGTGTCCAGATTGAATCTGTGCCGTGCGCGCCAATTTCATTGCAGTGTCGATCGCCTCTGATCCGCTTCCGCATAAAAAGACTCGAGCATCATTAATCGGGCTGAGTTGGGCAATCTTTTCAGCAGTGGCATCAGCTGGGGGATTAGTAAATGGATCAAAGGTGGAGTAGGTCTCCAGCGTCGACATCTGAGATGCCACAGCGTCGGCCATTTCTTTACGTCCATGACCAATTTGGCAATACCACAAGCTTCCAATGGCGTCGATGTACTCATTGCCAGCGTCATCCCACAAGGTGGCCATATCGCCACGCACGATGTTGATGAATGTCTCGTTCGATGGTTTAGCGAACGAGTGCAGAAAACGACCAGGCATAGACAAACTCTAAGCGACAGAAATTACATGCGCTCGATGATTGTGGCTGTTCCCATTCCACCGCCGGTGCACATAGTGACAAGTCCCGTAGAGAGGTCTCGCCGTTCCATCTCATCAATGAGTGTCCCAATCAGCATTGCGCCTGTGGCGCCAATGGGATGTCCAAGTGCCATGGCACCGCCATTCACGTTGACCTTTTGTGGGTCAACGCCAGTGTCTTTGAGAAATTTGAGTACCACTGAGGCAAAAGCTTCATTCACCTCAAAAAGATCAATATCACCAAAAGTCATGCCAGCTTTTTTCAGAACACGTTCTGCTGCTGGTCCAGGTGCTGTCAACATAATGACGGGTTCGGTTCCTGCGACAGCGGTCATCACAATGCGTGCTCGCGGCTTGAGCCCATGTGCTTTGGCGTATTCAGGTGATGTCACCAAGACAGCTGCTGCACCATCGACAACACCCGAGGAGTTGCCACCGTGGTGTACATGATTGATGGCACCAATGTGTGGGTAGGCCTTGAGTGCTGTCTGATCGATGGACAATCCGTTGGGATCTTTTTTGTAGGCACCCATTTGTTCAAAACTTGGAGACAGTTTCGCCAGATCGGCCATTGTGGTTCCCGGGCGAGGATGTTCATCAACGCCAAGCGCCAATGAACCATCGTCATGAAAGATGGGAATTAAGGACTTTTCAAAACGTCCTTCTTGTATTGCCAATGCAGCACGTGTTTGGCTTTCTACGGCCAGAGCATCGCAGTCTTGGCGGCTAAAGCCTTCGATAGTTGCGATTAAGTCCGCAGAGATTCCTTGAGGCACCATGTCGAATTGAGCACGAAGGTGTGCATTGTTGGCTGTGAAGCCGTCTACATGCATGGGAGAGGGGCGCGACATTGATTCCACGCCGCCGGCAACGACAACATCTTGCATTCCCGACAGAACACCCATGGCAGCAAAGTTGACGGCTTGTTGACCAGAGCCACAGAAACGATTCAATGTGACACCAGGTGCATCCAGCGACCAACCAGCATCTAGGGCGGCCATACGTGCGATATCCATGGAATGATCGCCACTTCCGGCACCACAACCCATCACCACGTCATCCACATCGGCTGTATTCAATGCAAGGCGATCGGAGAGCCCATTGAGGACCTGGGCCAAGATGCGTTGCGGGTGCACGTTGTGCAAGGCACCTGATTCTTTCCCTTTTCCTCGTGGGGACCTCACGGCATCGATAATCCACGCTTCGCGTTCCATGTTTCCTCCGCATGTAAATGGCCGCCACTTGTGATACGACCTGTGTGGAGTAAACCTTATGGCACCCTTGAGGGGTCCGAATCATTGGGGGGAAAGATGCACACATTCGACACATTGCATATTGAGGTTTCAGGCCCAGTGGGGACGATGAGACTGAATCGTCCCGAGCGACTCAATGCGTTGTCGCGTCAGACTTTGCGTGATCTCGCCGATGCAGCACAGTGGTGGAATAGTCAGCGAGATGTCAAAGTTGTGGTGGTCTCTGGATCGGGGAGCTCTTTTTCGGCAGGATTTGATCTGGGTGACTTTGCTTCCAGAGATCCTGAAGTGACACCTCGTGACAGTGCAGATCTGGGGCGCATTATGGCTGAATCTGTGACGGGTATGAATGCGCTCACTATTGCCAGCATTCATGGTCACTGTGTGGGTGGTGGAGTGGTGCTTGCGGCAAGTTGCGATTTACGTATCGCGGCCCACGATGCTCTTTTTCGGATTCCAGAAGTTGATCTAGGTATTCCGCTTGCATGGGGTGGTATTCCACGCTTGGTGCGCGAGCTTGGTCCGGCGGTGACCAAAGAGTTGGTGTTGACATGTCGCTCCTTTGGCCCCGATGAAGCTCTTGGTCTGCGATTCATCAACACCGTTGTAGATAGATCTGACCTAGATATTCATGTCTCTGCTCTTGCTGAATCACTTGCAGCTAAACCGGGGTACGCACTACGGACCACCAAGCAGCAGGTGAATGCAGTCACGGAAGAGATGATTGGAACTGGTCGTAGTGCAGCCGATGCCGATGCTCTTGTTTTTGCAACCTCTGATCCAGAGAGTCGTGCTGCGAGCGCTGCATATCTTGCATCAAAGAAGAAGTAGTGGTTCCCTCTAGGGTGGCTGCATGACAAAAGTATTCGTGCATGGCAACCCAGAGACCTCTGCAATCTGGGCGCCGCTTGTGGCAGCACTCAACGAACGTGGCGTGAACGATGTCGTGTTGTTATCTCCACCGGGATTTGGCGCACCGGTTCTTCAAGGCTGGACTGCCACAGTGCAGGAATATCGCAACTGGTTGGTGGGTGAGTTAGAAAAAATTGGTGGCGATATAGATCTTGTGGGTCATGACTGGGGCGCAGGACATGTTTTTTCAGTTCTTGGGTATCACTCAGATCTCGTGCGTAGTTGGGCTGTGGATTGTGTGGGGTTGCTTCATCCTGATTATGTGTGGCATGACGCGGCTCTTGGTTGGCAAACACCAGAAGTAGGCGAACAAATTGTGGCTGCAATGATTGCAATGGAAGAAGATGTCTTCGCTCAATCTTTTGTGGAATTAGGGATGACCGATTCAATTGCTCGCGATATCAAGGCATCGATTGATCAAGACATGGGTTCTTGTGTTCTGGCGCTATATCGAGATGCCGCACAACCTGCGATGTCACGACTGGGTGAACGTCTTATTGTGAATCGGCCCCCGCATGGACTTGTGTTTATTGCGGAGCAAGATCATTTTGCAGGCTCTGTGGCGATGATGGAAGAGATGGCCGAAGTGCTGAATGCAGATATTGCTCGACTTGCCCAGTGTGGCCATTGGTGGATGATTCAAAATCCTGATGCAGCCGCCGATCATTTAGTGCGCCACTGGAAAAAATAAATCAATTGCGTGCGTAGGCGCGCACAATTGGCGCAAGTTCTTCTGGGGTGGCACCGTGCATGATGACGCCGTCGCATCCCAAAGCGAATTGACCTTGAACCGCAGCTACACATTGTTCAGGTGTGCCTTGTGCAGAAGGCGCTAGCCACTCATCAGGAATTAATGGTGCGACTCGTTCGAGATCCTGCGTGGTTCCTTTTGCATCAAGTGCTCCAGGAAACGAACGAACAAATTCATCGTCGCGAAAACGTTTCAACACTGCGGGATCCCAGTTGTTTGTACGCACCATGAGATCTCCATAGGCCTGCAAGTACGTAGCAAGGCGCCCCACAGTTTTCTTGAGACGAAGAGCTGGGTCGATGTGGTCGCCAATAGTGGCAAAACAGGACCACACCTTGACATCGTCGGGATTGCGACCTGCTTCACGTGCAGATTGCTTGACAGTTTTTACAGCACGGGCTGTTGTTTCGTCGGTAAAGAACGTATGCAAAATCACGTTGTCGTATGTTCTGCCAGCCATCTGAAGAGTCTTTTCTCCAAAGACGGTGATGCTCAATGGGATATCAAGGCGAAACTCTGGGTCGAGACGAAGAACGGGGTAGGTGCCAGTGATGTCGGACCAATTCATGACCGTTTCACCGTTCCATAAACGCCGCATCAGTATTGCGAATTGTTCAAGGGATTCAGTGGTTGCCATCGGCATTCCATATGCACGAAACATTGCTTCAATGCCGCGACCTAGGCCAAGGCTAAAACGCCCCTCGGACAACAAGTGCAGTGTGGATGCCCATGAAGCTGTCACGAGAGGATGGCGTGTGGTGTGATTGGTGGCTGCGGTGATGACCGAGATGTTGCTTGTGGCGCCAAGGGCTGCTCCGGTGAGCGCTCCTGCTTCTTTCATGTTGAAACGCTCCGAGACGAACGCTGTTCCCAAGCCCAGTTCTTCAGCAAGAGAGAGCTCGTCCAACATGTCGCGCGGGGAACGCGGGGCGCCCGCGAGCGTGTAAAAACCAAGTTCGGGATACGCCGGTGATGTTGCCATGATGCGACAGTACATCGTCTACCCTCATTGTGTCAGCGTCGTGAACACTGAGTGGGTGGAGTCATTATGAATCGCATTGAGATTGAAAAGAAACTGAACCAGGACCGAGCATGGTTGATTGATACCTATGCCCAGTTAACCCACGATCAACTATTTGGAGATCTCACCCCTAGTGAGCATGATCCGTCGAATTACTGGTCTGCGTTGGATCATCTTGCTCATCTGGCGCTTATTGAAAGAAATTTCGCAGCAATGATTCGCCGACATATTTCGGGCCATGACAATCCAGTGGGTCTCATGTCAGATGAATCAGGTATGCCGCGAACCCGCGCAGACATCATGGCTTCGGTGCATGCAATGACTGAACAATGGCAAAAAGAACACCATGGCAAGTCACTCGGTGAGGTAGTTGCCCTTGGTGCCAGCGCTCGCTCTGTCACTTTGCAGTTGCTGAGCGAGTTGACCGATGAACAGTTGGAAGAAGTATTGCCTGGGGCGCCGTGGGCCGATGGAACTATTGGTGGTGTGATTGCCGCAAATGCAGAACACGGTCGCATGCATTGGAAGTGGGCAAAAGATGCTGGCGTTCTTGGTGTAGAGAAATAGGAAATAGGTACATCGTGTCTGATCCCAACACATCACACATCCCCGATGAAGTGGGCCTCTTAGAGGGCATCGCAACCACGCGAGCCATTCGTCGTTATCTACCCGACCCGATTCCGGACGACCACCTTCGAGACATTTTGTTTGCAGCCACGCGTGCACCAAGTGGCTCGAATAGACAGCCATTTCGGTTCATGGTGTTCACTGACTCTGCACAATCACTTCACGTGAAGAGTCTCATAGCTAAGGGTGCACAACAGTTATGGACTAGCAAACGCACAACTGATGGTTATGAAGAAGGTTCAGGTGCGGTGGATGATTCCCCCAAAGCACGCATGGCCCGCACGATGCAGCAATATGTCGACAACTTCGCCTCTGTGCCAGTGTTGGTGCTTGCATGTCTGGAGCGCTATCGCGCACCCACGCCTACCGAGGGTGCATCGGTGTATCCGGCATGTCAGAACATTCTCCTTGCTGCTCGAGCATTGGGATACGGAGGGGTACTCACTGGTTTTCAGTCCTATGTTGAACAAGAACTTCGCGAAACATTAGAGATTCCTGAATCTGTGTTTTTGGCGGCCACGCTCACGTTGGGTAAGCCAGCAGGTAAGCATGGTCCTGTGCGACGAGCACCAATGAATGAATTGGTCTATGGCGATACATGGGGCAAAGGAGCCAGTTGGGCAGTTGATCCCGTTGGGACTGCGACCTTGAAGGGGCGTTTCACCTAGTGTCGGGAGTGGAAATTCATCTTTGAGGAGGGGCTATGAGCCACGACATGACTGTGCAACATCTTTTTTCTGTGAAGGGCAAAGTTGCCCTTGTCACTGGTGGTTCTCGTGGCATTGGGGAAATGATTGCAGCAGGATTGCTTGCCAATGGTGCCAAGGTGTACATCTCGTCTCGTAAGGCACAAGCATGCGATGAAGCAGCACAGCGCCTGATGTCGACCTACGGGGGTGAATGTATTTCTCTTCCTGCAAACGTTGCAGAAATTGATGGCATTGATGCATTGGTGGCAGAGATTTCTCGCCGTGAAAGCCACCTTGACATTCTCATCAACAATGCAGGTGTGTCATGGGGCGCTCCCATTGAAGAGTTTCCTGAAGTGGGCTGGGACAAAGTGATGGACACCAACGTCAAGGGCGTGTTCTTTTTGACGCAACGCCTCTTGCCTTTGTTGACCGCACGAGCATCCAACGAAGATCCCTCACGCGTGGTGAATATCGGTTCTATCGATGGAATCGGAACCCCATCATTCGAAACGTATTCCTATGGGCCATCCAAGGCTGCTGTGCATTCACTCACCAAAGTTCTTGCAGTGAAGTTGCGTTCACGCAATATCTTGGTCAACGCAATTGCGCCAGGGCCATTTCCCACATGGATGTTGTCCACTGGCGTGGGGACTGGCGGCGATGTTGATGGCACGGACTGGAATGCTGTGGGGAGTTTGAACCCCAGCAAGCGTGTGGGTACTCCCGAAGACATTGCTGGCCTTGCGATTTTCCTATGTTCGCGAGCCGGCGCATTCACTGTGGGTGAGGTCATTACCTGCGATGGTGGTTCACTCCTCAAGTAGGTCACCGTGGGTTGATGTCTGGGCTCTGTGGGGCAGACTGGAACCATGGAAATTTTTGAGACGTCGCTACCTGGCGTAGGCGTGCGCTATGAATTCGACACAGATCGTGGTCGCAAGGTAGGTGTTCTGGTGCATCGAGATGGCTTGAGAGAGTTGCTGATTTATAGCGAACATGATTGTGATTCTTGTAATGACATCGTGCACCTCAATATTCAAGAATCAGCTTCGCTTGTTGAATTGTTGGGTGGTACAAAAATCACCGAACGCCTCTCTGACATCAAACACGAAGTACAGGGGCTCTCTATTGAATGGGTGACGGTTGAGACAGGGTCTCCATTGGCTCATCAAACAATTGGTGATGGAAAGATTCGTACAGCAAGTGGTGCATCAGTAGTAGCTGTTCTGCGTGGTGATCAATCTCATCCTGGTCCAGGCCCCGACTTTTCCTTACTTCCTGGTGACACAGTTTTGATTACAGGAAGTGCTGAAGGAGTAGACAAAGCACGTCACATCATCACAGGCTGATGCAAATCGATCTCGCGCTCATTGAACTTGGGGTCATCATGTTGACCTTGGCTGTGCTTGGTCGAGTGGCTGTGTATTTTGAGTTGCCCACAACCCCATTTTTTCTCGCTGCAGGGTTGTTCTTTGGGCAAGGTGGACTGATCCCAGTGGAGGAGTCAGCTCCTTTTATTGAAGTGGGCGCCACTTTGGGTGTCATCTTTTTGTTGTTTATGTTGGGACTTGAATACACACCTAAAGAACTTCGCCAGAGTTTGCGCACAAATGCGCGTGGTGGAGTTGTAGACATTGCACTTAATGCCGCACCAGGTGCATTGGCTGCGATAATGCTTGGTTGGGGTGCGCAAGCAGCAGTGGTTCTTGCTGGCATTACATACATCTCATCATCGGGCATCATCGCAAAGTTGTTAACCGATCTGCGACGCCTTGGAAATCGCGAGACATCAACAATTTTGTCACTCCTGGTGATTGAAGATCTTGTGATGGCAATTTTCCTCCCCGTATTAGCGGTGATGCTTGCGGGTGGCTCCACTATGGGCGCAGTGTTATCGGGCGGGGCGGCGTTGGCTTTAGTGATAACCGTTATTGTGCTGTCGCCTTTTGCAGAACGCCATGCCAACCGAGTCTTAAATACTGAGTCACCCGATGTGTTGCTCATCACTTTGTTGGGTCTTGCAATGTTGATTTCAGGACTTGCTGAAATGGTGCACGTGTCGTATGCAATTGGTGCTTTTTTGCTGGGAATTATTTTGTCAGGCCAAATTGCCGAGAGAGCGCGCACTTTGTTAAATCCATTGCGTGACTCATTTGCGGCGCTGTTTTTCGTGAACTTCGGACTTGGTGTGGACTCATCGGCTCTAGTCAACATGATTGTGCCGGCTTCTTTGTTGGCCATTGTGGGTGCTCTCACCAAAGTTGGCACAGGGTGGAGCGCAGCAAAGATGGCGGGTGCCTCTCGTAACGGTGCGCGACGCGCAGCAGTATCTATGGTGCCCCGTGGCGAGTTCTCCATTGTGCTGGCCGGAATTGGTGTGGCAGCAGGGGTGACAGGGGATCTGAAGTCCCTTGTGGTCAGTTACGTACTGATCTTGGCTATCGGTGGGTCGCTTTTAGTGCGGTTCGTGAAATAGAACGCAATTGAATGAATGAATGACGAGAGACATAGTCTTTGCGCTATGACTCATACTTCATTCGACCTTGTCACTATCGACACACCTCGTACAGATTTTCTCGGCGAGTTTTACGCCCAAGTACTTGGAGTGCATGAAAGCGAACGTGAAGACGGCGATAGATGGATTGTGTTTTCCGAACCTAACGGAGTGCGGCGTTTAGGGTTTCAGCGTGGTGAGCATAAGCCCGGATGTGTTCATCTCGACTTTTCCTGCGAAGTGGAACATTTTGAAGCGGAGCGTTTAAGAATTCTTTCTCTTGGCGCAAGCGAGACACGTGAACCCCGTATCGAGCCATATGGCAACATTGCAAACTTTCAAGATCCAGATGGGAACTTGTTCGATTTGTGCGCATATAACAAATGAGGGGCCGCCCAAATGGGCGACCCCTCACTATGTGAAGTGTGGTGAATTTATCGACCGATTGAGGTATCGATGAATTCGTTGGTGACTACTTCTTCAAGTTTCAGAGTGGGATCGAATGATTCCACGCCCAATTCTTCAAGAAGTGGCATTGCTTCGTCGTACAACTTCTTGACGCGGTCAAGATCGAAGTTTCCGTAAGTGCTGTCTGAACCGTTGCTGCCCAGGCCGAGGTCTTCAAAAACCTTGAAGCCAGCGGTGTTGAGTGCTGCTGTGACCTTCCAGTAGTTGTTGTATGTGGTGGTAATTCCTACCAAAACATCGCTCAACTCTTCTGGTGCATCCAAGTAATCAACCCATGCTTGTTGCAGTACTGGTACAAGAACCTTCAAGCAATCGCTGAGTTCAGTCTTGCGATCTGCAAGCACTGTGTACATCGCAGGGTATGGCTGCCAGCCGAGGTCATGAATCAATGTGAAGCCAAGTGGTGCAGGCTTTCCATCTTTCCATGCAATTTCATTTTCGTACTTGTACTTCTCGTTCGAGACGAAACCTTGCTGGATGAAGTCGCCGTTATTGGCCAACCACTGGTCAGGTGAACCGCTGTAGTTGGGGTCACTCTGTGATTTATTGATGTATCCCTTTCCGGTGAGCCAATCTGTGTAGGTGGTTCCTGGGAAGTGAAGGATGCGAGCACCAGATGCTCCGAGGCTTGCAGGATCTTTTGGATCAATGTCGAGCTTTTCTGGGTCCCACATCAAGAATTGTGGGTTGATCTCCAAAGTTGCTGCAACGCCAATTCCTTTGACCGTCCCAGCTGACTGAATGACGTCGTCAGTGTTGACATAACCAAGTGTGATGTCTGTGTCTGTCTTCATCACGGACAAGACAGGCTGGAACTCGATGGCGTCTCCGCCGGCACGAATCTCTACGGTCTCAATTCCACCGACCTTGTACTTTTCGGCGATTGGGCCAGAATAAGTGAACAATTTTGCATCAGCAGTGCCTGCGGCACCGATGAGTTGGTAGCTGCCGCCGTGCTCAATTTCTGGCCACCAGTCGGTTTGGATAACCAAATTGGTGGGGCATACAGCGTCGCCGTTGCCTGCAGGTGCAGAAGTCTCAGACGAGGAGTCTGAATCTCCGCATGCTGCGAGGATAAGTCCGGTAGCTGCTGCAAACGCTGCTACCTTCATGGTTCTTTTTTTCATGGGTGTCCTTTGTGGTGGTTGGTGGTTCGCCCGTTGTTGTCATCTGCTACCCGGTTAGGTAGCAGATGCCTCCGACTCATGCCAATCGCGGAGCGAACGATTGGCAATGCTGCCGATGAGGACATAGATGGCTACTCCTAAAAGAGAAGCCAAGATCACGCCGCCGAACAACTTTTCGTATTCAAGTCGTTTGGCGTAGTTATTCATCAGGCGACCAAGACCTAGGTCGCCACGAGTAAAGAAAAAGTCTGCAACAAGTGCACCAATCACACATAAGCCAGCACCTATGCGCAACCCGGTGAAAATTGAGGGAAGAGCAGCGGGGAAGAGCAGTTTGCGAAAACGAGTGGGTGAACCGGCATGGTTGAGAGTGAAGAGATCTTGGTGTCCGCGATCAACTGACTTCAAACCAAACAAAAAGTTCGTGAGGATAGGGAAAATCGCCACAAGAACACAAGTGACGACTCGTGCTGTGCGTGTAGGGCCAAACCAAATGGAAAACAATGGAACTAATGCGAGGATGGGGATTGTCTGAAGGGCCACGGCATAAGGGAAAAGAGCTTTTTCGATTGTTCGATTGGCAGCCATTACAACTGCACCAAAAAGTGCAAGAACGGTGGCGATTGCAAATCCGTACAAGGCAATACGGCCAGTGTTGATGAGTCCTTCGAAGAGTTCACTACGTGCTCGTGAGTTGAGAAATGCATTGTCAATAACTTTGTGAGGCACCGGGACAATAAATTTGCGATTCTCGCTGAGCACAATGTGGTGCACTCCGTACCAGACAGCAATGAACAATCCGAAAAATGCAATTGCAGGACCATAGGATTTCATTTTCGCAATCATGAGTGTGCATCCTTGAGTGCCTGAGATACCTTGCCACACATCTCTGCAAATTCTGGTGAGTAGCGAAGATCGTGATTACGTGGATACTCCCAAGGAATACTGAAGTCGCCAATGATGCGTCCGGGTCGTGCAGACATGCACAGCACGCGAGTGGAGAGAAAGACAGCCTCGGGAATGGAGTGTGTAATGAACAAACCAGCAAAACCCTCGTGGACAAAGAGGCGCAGCAATTCGTCTTGCAGTCGTTCACGTGTGATTTCATCGAGTGCACCGAAAGGTTCATCAAACATGAACACGCTGGGCTTAAGAACTAATGCGCGCGCAAGAGACGTACGCATTTTCATGCCACCAGATAATTGTTTGGGGTATTTGGTCTCGTGACCGTTGAGACCAACAAGGTCGATGGCATCTTGGCCCTTTGCACGACGATCTTGTTTGCTCATTCCTTGAAGTTCGGCATTCAGTTCCACGTTGCGTTGCACAGTGCGCCATGGCAACAAAGTGGCGTCTTGAAAGACATAGCCGAGACTCTCGCGATTTACAGCACAGTTGCCTGATGTATTTGCAGTAAGCCCCGATGCAATACGCAACAGTGTGGACTTGCCACAACCTGATGGTCCCACCACAGTGACGAATTCACCCGCGGACACATTGAACGACACGTCTTGCAGTGCGGTGGTGCCGTCGGGAAATGTCATTGAAATGGAGTCGAACGACAATCGCACTTGGGCGTCATTGTTGTTGCTCTGCGTTGGGGTGTCTTGCATGGTGATCATGTCTCCTTGCGACAATAGAACCTGTAATCGCATCGTGCGATACGCAATTGTTGACTTTGTGTTAACGAAGTGTGAGAACAGTTTCAGTTGTTGATGCTGTGTGATGTTGATGATTCTTTTTGTTTCAACGGGTTCTAAGAGATTAGATGCTCAGGGCGTCGCTCAAAGAAGGCCAGTTATCCACAGGTTGACGTGGTGGTGTTTGGCAAAAAGTAAAAATGCCCACTCCAAAGTTGGAGGGAATCACTTGGAGGGCATCACTGAGGAAGGTGAGAGTGTGTGGCTAGAGCACTACGACTGGGGTGCCCACTGTGGCGAACTTCCACATGAAATCTGCATCTTGTTTGGCTTGGCGTTGGCATCCTCCAGAAAGGCGTTCGCCTAGCTCTTCTTCCGTCTGGTACACCTTTTTGTCGCTTCGCCGCACAGGTATTTCATGGAACCCTAGAGCTCCTCGATCGGTTTTTAACCAACGAACCATTTTCTTTAACGTTGCTTTGCCGTTCCATGCAGTCGTAATTTCGGAGCGACTGTACACCTTGTGCGTGCCTGGAAGTTCGTTGCTGTACATAGAGCCTGACACCAACCAAGATCGCACTATTTGACCCTTTTTGTCGATGGCCCAGACTCGTTGCCCTTTTCGGTCGTACACGATTCGCCGACCCTTGCCAGAGTTTTCTGGTGCTGGTGGTGCTGTCGGGCCCGCAGAAGCAACTGACGAAAGAGGCATACCTATGAGGTCTTTTTCACCACTTTGTGGTGGCGGAGTTCGAATAATATTTGCGCCTTCGTCTGGCCAGATTCCAAGATTAATTGCCGTCTCACGTCCAACTTTGCCGTCAACGTACAGATCACGATCTGTTTGAAACTTGACCACTGCATCGCGTGTCGTTGGGTCATATGACCCTTTGACGGGACCACTGAGAAGACCGATTTTTACAAGTGCATTCTGTAAGCATGAAACGTCGGCACCCGTGGCCCCGATTCCAATGTTTGATCCCAATTTGATGGTGCAGTCATCGCCCACGATCGGGACCAAAGAGGTGGGTGGAACTGAGGTGCTTTGCTGACCTGTTGCGCCTTGGTCTATATCGGGCTCTTGGCCCATGAGGTCAATCTCGCCCTCATTTGAATTTGAACCCTGCGAAATAGAAGTGTCGGAGGTTCGCGAACCCGACGATGGGTCTGAAGCGTTTGCGACTAGAGCTAATGACCCCAGGAGGACCAATACAGTTCCCAGCAGTACCAGACTTCGTAGGTATTGATCTTCCAATATCGAGACAATTTTATTTCTCATGTTTGTTCACGATGCATTCAGTCTTTTGGATATGGCAACCACTCGGGACCATGGCTTGGAGCGGGTGACGGGAATCGAACCCGCATAGCCAGCTTGGAAGGCTGGAACTCTAGCCATTGAGCTACACCCGCGTATGTGTAGACCCATTCTAGTGGACTCAGTGCGAAAAGACAGAAGGTAATCCTCCGGTATGGATAAAAACCACATTGTGAGACGGTGAAAAAGCGCCCTGGGCATCAAGTCCTAGCAGTCCAGAGAATCCCTTAGCGGTGTACACCGAATCCAAGATCCAGGCCCCTCGCTGTGCGGCCCACTGTGTGGCTTGAATTCCAGCTTGTGTGGGCACGGCGTAGCCATCTCCAAGAAAACGTGTGTCGATGCGTATGTCCGACAACGAGATGTGGGCATCCGATGAAGCAAGGGCCAAAGTGCTCTGGGTTAGCTGAAGCACTGATTCATTACTGAGTGCAACACCTTTAGCCACACCAATTGCAATGATGGGACAGTGAGGTCGCAATTGTGCTCGTGCGTGCGCAAAACCTGCAAGAAGCCCCGCGTGAGTACCTCCGCTTGATGATGTGTGGACGATGGCATTGGGTGTGAATCCATTTTCCTGACATTGATGCATCAGTTCATCAAATGCACGCCAATAACCAAGTGCGCCCATCGGAGTTGATCCACCAATCGGAATTGAGTGGGGTTGTCTTCCTTGGCTGCGTAAGTCTTCAGTGAGGGTAGCTCGGTACAACTCGAGCTCTTTCCATTGTGAGTCGTCATGGCCAGTGTGGTGAAGAGTGGCACCAAACATGTGAGATAACAATTGGTTACCTTCCAATTTTGCAGGTTCATTTCCTGCAAGTACCAAGTGAGTATCTAGTCCAAGTCGTGCGCCGGCAGCTGCTGTCATGCGGCAATGATTGGATTGTGCAGCACCTACTGTGACTACACAGTCTGCGTTGTGTGCCAGCGCTTCGGCACACAAGTATTCAAGCTTGCGAGCTTTGTTGCCGCCAGCTCCTAGACCAGTGAGATCGTCACGTTTGACCCACAGCTGTGCTCCAGATGGAAGCGGACCGCCGTTTTCCAGTGGGGTAGGAGTCGTTGTGAGTTCAATGTGTGGCGGAAAGAGCTTCTTTTCAAGAGGGTCTTGATCCGACTGTGAGTTCATAAATTTACGGTAGTACCTCTGGGCGGTTCAGGCTGTCTAAATACTTGACTACTCTTGAGACATGATGAAAATTCTTTCGCCGTCTCGGTTGATCTTGGCGATTGTGGGACTTGTTGTTCTCGTTGGCGGATTGGTGTTTGTGTACTTCACAGTCTTTAGCGATTCGACCACATCAATTTCTTATAGAGAAGCATTCGAGGAATTCCTTGCTGAGCAAGGTTCAGAATCAGACGTTGATGATGGGGGCGAAGGATTGCCTCAGCCAGGTGTTTATCGATACAGCACTACCGGCGAAGAATCCATTAAGTCGGTTGTGAGCGCTTCACACGACTACCCGGCCGAGAGTGCAATCACCATTACCCGAGCTGGCTGTGGGGTGAGAATGGAGTGGGCTCCATTGCGTGAACGATCTGAATATTTGGAGGTGTGTCGTATCGACGGCCGTCTTGTCCTCGTGGGTTATGGCGGTGCCCATGAGTTTTTTGGTTTGCGTAACGAACATTTCGTGAAATGTCCAAGTCAAACATGGCTCATTCCTACTTCTGATGAGGTGGACGACACCCAGGTGGTGTGCGAGGGAGGCGATTTGGTCCATGATCGAACCACGATCTCTGTCAACGCTACTGAAGTTCTCATTGATGGGAAAAGAATTGACGGCTTTGTTGTGAAGACCGAGTTTGCAGCGACAGGAACCTTTAATGGGGCCACGATTCGAACAATGACATTTGACGAAGACGGCATGTTGCTGTCCTGGTCAGATGTGGTGGATGGATTTTCCAAAACACCAATCGGCGACGCGGATTACATAGAGGAATTCTCGCTCGCTTTGATGGCCAAATGAGCGCCGATCACTTCGTCTAGGTCACACTTTGCTCTGGAGGAGTGCAGGTAGGTAGGTGTTGTTCTAGTCTGCCGAGGTGGAACATTTTGACGTGGTCGTTGTAGGTGCAGGCATTTCCGGAATCGGAGCGGGATTTTTCTTGCAGCGTGATTGCCCCACGAAGTCCTATGTGATTCTCGAGGGGCGCGACGCCATTGGTGGTACTTGGGATTTGTTTCGCTATCCAGGCGTTCGATCCGATAGCGACATGCACACCCTGGGCTACAGCTTTAAGCCATGGACGGCGGAAAAATCAATCGCTGATGGTCCATCTATTTTGCAATATCTCAATGAGACGGCTGATGAGTTCAATATTCGCAGCAAGATGAGATTTGGTCACCTGGTGACTAGTGCTCAATGGTCTTCGCATGAATCGCGTTGGACTGTTCATGTACAAGTTGATGGCACAACAGTGACATATACATGTAACTATTTGTTTATGTGTTCGGGTTATTACAACTATGCCGAGGGATACACCCCACCGATTCCAGGAATGGACACCTTTTCAGGTCAAGTAGTGCATCCGCAGAAGTGGCCGGAAAATTTGGACTACCAAAACAAGCAAGTGGTGGTGATTGGTTCGGGTGCCACCGCGATGACTTTGGTACCCGCAATGTCTGATCAGGCAAAACATGTAGTCATGCTGCAGCGTTCGCCCACATATGTGGTTGCTCGCCCTGACACAGACAAACTGGCAGGAATGCTGCGAAAAGTTCTGCCTGAAAAAATTGCCTATTCGTTGACGCGTTGGAAAAACACGACGATGCAGCAGTTTGTCTACAAACGTTCACGGACAGATCCGGAGAAGATCAAAAAACTTCTTCTCAAGGGTGTTCAAGATGCTCTTGGTGAAGATTATGATGTGGCCACACATTTCACTCCGTCATACAACCCATGGGATCAGCGTTTGTGTTTGGTGCCCAATGGTGATTTGTTTACTTCCATCAAAACCGGTCGTGCATCAGTGGTGACCGATCACATTCAACACATTGATGCACATGGAATTGTCTTGGCATCAGGGGATCGACTTGACGCCGATGTCATCGTGACCGCTACTGGGCTAAATCTGGTCACCTTGGGTCAAGTGTGTTTTTCAGTGGACGGTACACCTGTTGATTTTTCTTCAACATGGACTTACAAGGGAATTGCGTATTCGGGTGTTCCCAATTTGGCATCAAGTTTTGGATATATCAATGCATCGTGGACATTGCGTGCGGATCTCACATGTGAGTACGTGTGCCGTCTTCTCAATCACATGGATGCAACGGGCACTACTCAATGCACGCCTCATTTGCGAACCGATGATACGGACATGGTCAAAAAGTCATGGATTGATAATTTCTCTGCCGGATACATGGAGCGCGTGATGGATCAGTTTCCTCAGCAAGGAGACCGTGAACCATGGATAAATCCGCAGAACTACAAACGCGACAAGAAACTCTTCCGTGAATCTCCTCTGGAAGATGGCGCGATGCAGTTCACAGGAGTTCTAGAACGCCTGTAGAGGCTTTTGACTAACTGCGGGGCACTTTGCTCCAGGGAAGCTCTTTATCAACGCGTGGCTCGCCGGGCAGACCAAGGACTTGTTCGCCCAAGATGTTGCGCATGATTTCACTTGTGCCGCCTTCAATGGAATTGGCACGCACTCGCAAGAATGCATGACGCACGCCGCCTTCTGATCCATCTACGGATAGCGAGTCGGGTCGACGGAAAGTGAAGTCGTAGTCAATAAGGCCTTCTGGTCCCATTAACTCAATGGAAAATTCCGTGACCTTCTTGTTGAAATCAGCCAACATCAATTTTGCAATGGAGCCTTCAGGGCCGGGGTTTCCTGCTTTTGCAGCTTGTGCAGCACGCATGTTGGTGAGCCGCAATGTTTCGCTGGTGCAGAACAACTTCATCAATTTGTCTTTGTGTGCTTTGTCGCGCAAGTCCGCTGGTCTGTTATTCCAGATTTTGATTGCCTCATCAATGGGTCCTCGGCGTTTTGCATTTCCGCCGCCGCCTCCACCGATTGCGGTGCGTTCGTTCATCAATGTGGTCAGTGCTGCTCGCCAGCCTTCACCGACTTCTCCCACGCGGTGTGCATCGGGCACGCGAGTGTCGGTCATATAGACCTCATTGAATTCTGCTTCGCCAGTGATTTGTCGCAATGGACGTACTTCAACTCCATGAGCGCGCATATCAAGTGCAAAGTAGGTCATGCCTTTGTGCTTGGGGGCCTCAGGATCAGTGCGTGCCACAAGCATTCCCCAATCAGCGAGGTGAGCAAGTGTGTTCCACACTTTTTGCCCATTGATGATCCATTCATCGCCGTCGCGTACCGCGCGAGTGCCAAGACCTGCAAAGTCACTTCCTGCGCCAGGTTCGGAAAACAACTGACACCACTTTTCTTCACCCGTGAACATGGGGCGAAGAAATCTGTTTTTCACCTCATCGCTACCGTGGGTCACAATTGTTGGTCCAGCGAGTGCCATAAAGAATGATGCTGGGTCTTGGGCTTTGGCACCAGCAGCTCGTACCCGTTCTTCAATACGGCGGTTGAGATCTGGACGAAGCCCTAATCCACCGAAGCCTTTAGGGAAATGCACCCATGCGAGACCTGCGTCGTAGCGCGCACCACGAAAAGCGACATCGTCAATTTTCTTTGGATCGTGCGTAGCAAGAAGTGCATCGAGTGCGTCATTGACAATGGAGAGTTCGTGGTCTGAAACGGTGGTGGTGCTCATGGACAAAGTTTCGTCGTTGAGAGCCCACTTTGCCAAGACGGAGCCTTGAAGCTCTATCAATTATGCAATTGTTGCCCCAAGGATTTGGCCAATGCCAATAGTGATACCCATTGCGATCACGCCACCCGCCACAACACGAATAGTGGGTCGTGTTTTTTCCGCACGACCATATTTGGCAGCGGTCCATCCAAGGCCTGCAAGTGAAGCTGTGAC
>JAUMDU010000209.1:0-1617 GCA_032121425.1 Ilumatobacteraceae bacterium
GTGTGGAGTTATATGTTTTCCCCCACAGTGGCCTCATCGACTCAGGTGACCAGCGAAGAACAGTGGAGACGGAATCACCAACGATGAGAACATTCTTCTTTTCAGCGGCATGTGCTATCGGTGCAAAGGGAAGGACGCATGAGGTCACTGCGAGAGCCGAAAGAAAACAAGAGATGATGTGACGCTTCATGCGAAATGAATGTTATGCCCAGTGGGCAGTTGTTTATGGCGAAACAGTCAGATGGGCACTCCACTGCTGGTGAGCAACTTGAAGTGTTTCTGGAAGGCGCGCCAGATGGCGTTGCGATACCGGGGGCAAGGTGGTTCGTACGGCCACTGTGAGGTGGGGCAGTAGAGCAATCTGATGCGCCACGCCAAACATGGTGCACCGTTGCAAAGCGCGCGTAAAGGAATTGTGTTTTCCAGGCGAGTAGGCAACGCCTAGTGATCGTGCCAGATCATCAATATCTAACGTCACCCCATCGGGTTGCTCGATGAGTCCGAATGAAAACCTGCGCAGAAGCCACGTGGCGGTTGGCCCAAGAACTGGCAACCAGAACATCTCTACATACGGGTCCGTGATGGAATAACCATGCGCCTCCACAACGGCGTCTTTCCATTGGGTGATGGTGATGGACTGCGAAGGAATGTTCTGCATGATTTCTCCTTGATATCGATGTTTCCAAATGTGGAGAAATGAGTCAGAATGGAGGAAGTGGAAAACATAGATTCAAACGACCTTGCAACGGTTATTCAGTGGCTACAAGAAGCCGACAATGTCGTCGTATTCACCGGTGCTGGTATCTCTACAGATTCTGGAATTCCAGATTTTCGCGGGCCACAGGGTTTATGGAAGACAAACCCTTTGGCAGAGCGCACGTCGACATTGAGTTATTACCTCAATGATCCAGAAGTGCGAAAAGTGGCTTGGGCCGGACGCGAACGAACTTTCGATGGCTCGGCATTACCCAATGATGGGCATAAGGCACTGGTGCGTCTGCAGCGAGCAAACAAACTTGCTGCTGTTGTCACGCAAAATGTGGATGGTTTACATCAAGCTTCGGGAATCGACGAAGACAAAGTGTGGGAACTGCACGGCACGATTGCGTATGCACGTTGTTGGGATTGTGATGACCGTCGACCTATGAGTGACTACATCGTGCGTGTGCGCAATGGTGAAGAAGACCCTGATTGTTTTGAATGCGGTGGAATTGTAAAGAGTGATGCCGTGTTGTTTGAACAGTCTCTCGACCCTGAAGTAATCCACGGTGCATTTTCCGCATCAGAAAAATGCTCATTGATGCTGGCCATTGGTTCCACTTTGGGAGTGTCACCGGCCAATCAAGCAGTGGTTCGTGCGCGGGCATCAGGTGCTCGTGTTGTCATCATCAATGGCGATGAGACCGAGTTGGACCACATTGCCCACGTACGCCTCGTTGGCCGCATCACGCCCATTTTGCAGGCGCTGATGGACGGTGCTGAATTCCCGACTTAGTCGGTAGGGTTTTGGTTATGGCAACTTTCCGTGACCTGCTTGCTCAGGCCAAGTCCCAAATCGTCGAAATCGACACCGCTGCGGCACAAAAGCGCATCGAAGAGGGGAACGTCGTCGTTCTC
>JAUMDU010000210.1:0-1125 GCA_032121425.1 Ilumatobacteraceae bacterium
CAGCCTGATCGGCGCAACGGCTACAAATGGCCTTGGCACGCTGGATGTCGACCCATTCTTCGGAAAAGAACAGGTAGCTCAGGGTGCCGTTGCCGTCACTGCAGCGCTTGGCGGAGAGCACTGTGGGCGGCTCCAGAAGGCTGGTGCCTCCCATGTCTGTCTTGATTGATGTGTACATGTTCTCTTCCTTTCGTGGTGGGTGTGAGATTTTGGGTGGTGTTGGACAAAACAAAAAGGCCGCTCGGGTGGATTACCCGGCGGCCTCTGGTGAGTGATTGTGATCGTTTTAGATCAGAATCCCATGGGACCGCCGGGTGACTCGCTTATTCGCGTGCTTCACTACCGGCGCTGACCACATGGCAAATGCGTGACCAGCAACAGCAGAGGCATAGGCAAACGCCACGGCAGTAGCCGTGGTGCCCATGGTTGCGGTGGTCTGGTTAGTACGCATGAAGTCACCATGAAACCAGTTCAAATCTGTTTCGTCAACTGAATTAATGATTCCCTTTGTTTTCAGGGGTTTCAGAACTGGACCTGACACACGCGATTGCTATTTTGAGGTTCTTCTTCCCCTAGTTCACGCGAAAGATGGGGAAGAACAATGGCAACAGGCGTCTACATCGATGGCCTCAATCTCTATTACGGAGCGTTGAGGAATAGCGGTTTCAAATGGCTTGATCTAGAAAAATTGGCCCGGGCGTTACTTCCAAGCGACGACATAGTTCTGATTCGATATTTCACGGCTCGAATCAATATTCGAGATAACAATTCCGCGGCGCATTCTCGACAAGCGGTGTACTTAAGGGCATTGCAGTCATTGCCGTTAGTAGAGGTCACACTCGGATACGTCAAAGCACGAATCAAACGATTGGCCATCGCTGAGACAGAAATGTTTCGTTTTGACTTGTTCTTCCCTCTGATGTCGCGTCATGAAGAATTTGTATTGTTTTGGGCTGCACACATCGAAGAGCGACGAAACCCATTTACGACAGTGCGTGTCGTAATAGATGAGGAAAAGGGCACTGACGTGAATCTGGCGACACACTTGTTATCCGATATTTGTAACGGTCGCATTGATAAGGCCCTAGTCATCAGTAACGATGGTGATTTTCGCGAAGCCATCAG
>JAUMDU010000210.1:1135-5920 GCA_032121425.1 Ilumatobacteraceae bacterium
GAATCCGAGAAGTGCGCCGGCCAACAAACATCTAGCTGAAGTCGCGAGTTTTGAAATATTTCTACGGCCGTCCACCTTGGCTCAATGTCAGTTGGAACAAGTAGTCCTCGACTCGCGAAAGAGACAAGTTCATCGACCGAAAGAGTGGAGATGAAAAACACAGAGGCCCACTTCCGAAGAAGTGGGCCTCGTTCCTGCCCTCAACATCGGAGCAGGTGATATGACGTCAACATACAGAATGGGTGTGTGAATTGTCAAGGAGATAGCGTTGCCATATGTCGTTTCGTGAAGCCGCACTCAGTTTTGAGATGGTGCAAGGCCCAGGTAGTGGACGACAGTTCACTGCTCGGCGCCGCGTGCGGCTTGGAGATGCAACGCCAAACGGTCGACTCAGGCTTGATGCCGTGGCGCGTTACTTACAAGATGTCTCAAACGACGACACTCGTGACTCAGATTGGAGCGACCCGCATTGGTGGGTGGTGCGCCGCACGGTGATTGATGTACATCAGTTTCCAAAGTACTTAGAAGAAATCGATCTCACCACGTGGTGTGGTGGGCTCGGCTCACACTGGGCAGAGCGACGAACACGTATTAGTGCCCTTGATGGCACACCGCTTGTTGATGCTGCTGCTTTGTGGGTACATGTGGATGAAGAAACGCTTCAGCCCAGTCGAGTACCGGCAGACGTTGTCGAAACGTTGGGCGAGTCGTCGGGGCATCGGCAAGTGAATGCGCGTTTGTTGTTGCGCGACAAGTTGTTTGCAACCCACGGTGACAGTGCCCAAGCAGAGTGGCCATTGCGTTTTTCTGACTTCGATGCTGTGGGCCATATGAATAACGCTGCCTACTGGGAAATTGTTGAAGAACATCTTGCTGAACATAGAGATGTACGCGCACCGCTGCGAGCAATTGTGGAACATGTTGTACAAGTTGAGCCAGGTCAAAGCCCTGTTCGGCACACAGCAGCGCACGGCTCAGATTTGGAATTGCAACTTCGCGTTGGTGACACCATGCATTCAGCAATGTGGTGCGGTACTACCCCTTAAGCACGTACTCAAACTGACCAGAGCTGTCACGTCGCTCGAAGTCACCCATGATGCGGAGGTGTTCAAGATGGGCAAATGCTTCACTGTCGGCCATTGCGCCTTGTGCACGCGGTGAAAATAAATGCGTTGAGAATTCCATCACGCTTGCAGGACGACCAAGCGTCTCACTTGTATCGCGGAGTTTTTGTAATCGTTCTACGTGGTGATCTTTAATTGCAGTGACGCGCGCACCAACTTTGTCGAAGGGTGTTCCGTGTGCAGGTAAGGCAATAGAAATTTGGTCGGCGAAGTTACCAATTTTGTCGAGAGAATTGAAAAACAACGTCAGAGGGTCACCATGCGTGGTGAGACCGCTGATGTGTGGAGTAATGCCAGGCAACACATGGTCGCCACTTAACAAAGTGCCGGTTTCAGGGTCGAAAAGACACAGATGATCGTGAGTGTGGCCAGGAGTATGAACAGCAACCCAGTCGCGGCCTGCAAATTTCATGCGGTCACTTTCTGCAAGCCGAACAGATGGCGCCGGAATTTTCATGAGTTTTGGAAAACGACGCCCAACAGCAAAACGCACTTTTCTTTGCCATGGAACATCCATTGCTGGCCCACCCCACGGTGGAGTATCAAATGGGCTGCGCATCATGAGTGCAAGTTCTTCAGCGTCGACATCGGGTGGTTCTGTTGGGTCGTAGAACGTGCGAAAAAGTCGGTGGGTAATAATGTCGGCCCCAGATTCGGCGCGAAGTCGTGCGGCGCCCCCGTAGTGATCGGGGTGACTGTGCGTCACAATGACAGAGTGCACGCGTTTGAGTGGCACACCAATTGTTGAAAGACGTTGTGTGAGTGCAGTCCATGATTCTTTTGTGGGCAAACCTGGATCAACGACTGCAACTCCGCGGTCGTCTTCCATGACATACATGTTCACGTGGCCAAGCCCAGTGATGTTGGCCGGAAGCTGAGTGCGCAACACGCCAGGTGCAACCTCGACAATCTCATCTGTGGCCTGAAGTTGTTCAGACTTGAGAGGACGAGGTGTGTTGCTCATTGGGTTGGTTTCTTTAATTCTTCACTCGCTCGGAAAACACGGTCGCGGTAGTACTTCATTTCGGCAACGCTGTCACGAATGTCGTCCATTGCGCGATGTGTGACGCCACCATTTGATGGGCGTGCATGTTCAAGACCGGGATACCACCGCTTGACAAGTTCTTTGACAGTTGAGACATCAACACAGCGGTAGTGCAACCAGTTCTCAATGTCGGGCATGTACTTGGCAAGAAAAGCACGGTCTGTGCGAATGCTGTTTCCGCACAAGGGCACCTTGCCTGGCTCGGGGCTGTGCAGTTTGATGAAATCAAGTGTTTGCTGCATGGCCTCGTCGTGGCTAACAGTGGACGCTTTGATGAGGTCGAGAAGGCCAGACTTTGTGTGCATGTCGGTGACGAAGTCGTCCATGGCCGCCATGGCCTCTTCAGGCTGGAAGATAACGAGGTCGGGGCCCTCGGCCACAATATTGAGGTCGTCGTCGGTGACGAGGGTGGCAATTTCTACGATGACCTGGGTGTCGGGGTCAAGGCCCGTCATTTCAAGGTCCATCCAAATCAGCACTTCACCAATCTATTGGCACAGGCGGATGACGCAGGCAGTGGGGCGACGACATAGCGTAGAGATGTGCCAGAAATTCAGATCAAGCGCCTCGATCAGGGTCTACCACTACCCGCACAAGCTCATGCTGGTGATGCGGGCTTCGATCTGTGTGCTCGCATCGATGGTGTTTTGGCACCAGCTGGTGGTCGCTTGTTGGTACCAACAGGTATTGCAATAGGAATTCCGCTTGGGTACGCCGGCTTTGTGTTGCCGCGCAGTGGTTTGGCTCTGAACCATGGCATCAGTGTGGTGAACGCACCTGGCCTGATTGATGCGCATTATCGCGGTGAACTGATGGTGGTCATGCTCAATACAGACCCCATTCGTCCGTATCACATCACGCGTGGCGATCGCATTGCACAACTGGTCGTGCAACAAGTCGAGCACGTGACATGGACTGAAGTAGAAGAACTCGACGCCAATGATCGCGGTGGCGGTTTTGGCCACTCGGGTCGGTAATTACTTCGGTAACCGAATTGATAACACGCCGTGTGTTGTTAACTCGGCAACTTTTTCTGGGCTAATGCCCAATAGGTCGTGAAGAACTGCCGCGTTGTCTTCGCCGCGAAATTTTGGTTGCCCGCGAGTACCAGTATCTGATCCGGAGAACACCCACGGTGAGTTGGGAACTCGAAATGTAGAGCCAGAACGGTCATCGGCATAAACGATGACTTTTCGGTCGCGAGCCCAATCCGTTTGTACAAGTTCATTCATTGTTCGCATGACGCCCATTGCTAAACCGTTTGCCGCCATGATGTCTTCAAGTGCTTGCGGATGAGGAACGGTGTGTGCCCACTCACGAATGATGTCGCGCAGAGCACCAAAATTCTTCAGTCGTAATTCCACATCGGTGAAACGAGCATCTTGCATTAGTTCTGGCTTTTGCATTGCATTGACAAACAAATCAAATGTTCCGCGTTCGGCAGGGTGACCACTGACAACAATGTGTTGACCATCTGCTGTTTGCAAGATGGGGTAGTCACCAGGCTGGAATGAACGAATTTGACCTGGCGGAACAACACCTTCAAACAGTTCGTTCTGCACATGCTCATTGACATACAACATGGTTTGAGCCATTGATACGTCTATGTACTGGCCAATGTTTGTGGCAGTGCGCTGAAACAATGCTGCAAGAACTGCGGCTGCGGCTTCCATGCCCGTGTAGACATCGGCGTGACTATGCGGGTCGTTAGTTGCATTGTCGCCTCGAGCGCGCGCCTGTAAACCTGTTAACCCAGTTTCAGCATTGACAACTGTTGCGTATGCGCGCCGATGACTCCACGGACCAGAGTTGCCGTAACCGCTGATAGAAGCATAAATAAGCCGCGGATTAATGGCGGATAACACGTCGTATCCGAGACCTAATTTGTCCATAACACCACCGCGATAGTTTTCGACTAGAACATCGCAGTGTGCAATGAGGTCCTTAATAATGTCGACTGCTTCTGGCTTTTTGAGGTCAAGAGAGATGTTCAGTTTCCCAATGTTTTGCTGCGCAAAATATGTGGACATGGATCCAACGCGCGGATATGCAAAGCGCGTGAGATCGCCTTCGGGTGGTTCCACTTTGATGACCTGTGCACCAAGGTCGGACAGCATGCGTGTGCAGTGTGGACCTGAAAGAACCCTGGTGAAGTCAAGAACGCGAATGCCATCGAGTGGACGTGCACCGGCTGGGTCTGGAGTGTGATGATTGGGCATGCGCAGAAGAGATTATTCGCCCGAGAAGCGCGCAGGTCGCTTCTCAACGAATGCAGCAGCAGCTTCTTTGTGATCTGCAGTTGCCATGGTGCGCACCATTGCAGTTGCTTCGGCGTCAAGTGCTGCTTGCAAAGACACGGAATCAGCACGATTGATGTTTTCTTTCATGTAGCGCAGTGCAATGGGTGCACGCGATGCAAGTTCATGACACCAGTTCAGCGCTGCAGATGCAAAATTTTCGTCGGGCATCACAATGTTGACAAGACCAAGATCAGCGGCTTGTTGTGCTGATAAACGTGGCGACGTAAACATGAGTTCTTTTGCTTTTGCTTCTCCAACAAGTCGCGGCAAAAACCACGATGATCCGAAATCACCACTTGCACCAATGTTGGAAAAA
>JAUMDU010000211.1:0-289 GCA_032121425.1 Ilumatobacteraceae bacterium
AACCTGGATTATCACTTGCAGTTGAGCGTGGTCGGCATGTGGCATCGCGTAGTGATATCCGATTTGTTTCTTTTGCAGACGCAGTTGAGTGGGCCTCCGACGACTCTCGAACGACATACTTTTTTGATGTGCGACAGCCCGATGTATTCGCGCGTGGTCATATCCCAGGTTCGGTCAACGCACCAGGAGGTCAATTGGTTCAAGCAACAGACATCTTTGTTGCTGTTCGTCATTCACGAATAATTCTGATTGATGATCATCTTGTTCAATCGGTGATGTCGGCCCACTG
>JAUMDU010000211.1:358-4731 GCA_032121425.1 Ilumatobacteraceae bacterium
AGAATGGGATGGGATGTTTGGGTCATGGAGGACGCAACGACCCACATGACTGAGTTAGGCCTAGAAACGAAGACCGTATTGCATCCGCCCCGAGCGGATGTTGGAATTGTTGATGTCAGCGAACTACAGGCCATGCTTGCCAGTGATTCGTGTGATGTCATTGATGTCGGCGAAAGTTACTGGTATCGCCAAGGGCGAATACCTGGGTCGTGGTTTTCAAAGCGCTCTGACTTGTCACGTTCGTTAGAGCGATTCAAGAAAGACCGCACCTTGGTGTTCGTGTGTACTCATGGAGCGACCTCTCCATTTGCAGCGGGCGATGCTCTTGATCTTGGCTTTTCTCGTGTCTGTGTCCTGAGTGGCGGGCGAACAGCCTGGAGGCAGGCAAAGAATTCAATTGAAACAATTGACATGGAAGATGACGATTATCTTCTCTCTGTCACCGACGACATGTGGTATCCGCCGTGGTCCCGAAAAGAAGGTGCTCGAGAATCAATGATTGAGTATCTCACCTGGGAAGTTGGTCTGATGGAGTTTGTCTCCGAGGAAACGTATGTGTCATTTCGGCTGTAGCAGAACGTTAACTCTCTAATGTCTGGAGATAGGCCACAATCATCTCTGTTAACTCGTGAAGAACAATGTCAGGTCGCCCTAGTCCAAGACCTACTCGGTCGAGCGAAGCAACTCCAGCATCAATGATTGTTCGAGCGATTGTGTCAGTTCGTGCTGGTGCCACATTCGGGTACCTCACACGAAGAGCTGATGAGAGAGCGTCTGCCGATTTTTCATCTTGTTCTACGCCGAGGTCATACAGGCTTGGAATGACTCGGACGGCATTTCGCAGAACTGTTCCACCGGGGGTGGTAATTCGTAAATCGAGCAGCATCTGTAAAGTTTCGTGAACCCAGTCACGTAGGTTCGTGGTCTCATCAAAATGGATGAGACGATTTTGTAGGTAGTTGACGCGTTCGGCTTCAAAGCGAATGAAGAGTTCGGCGAGTAGCGCATTTTTATCTGTGAAGTAGTGGTACAACGTTCCAACGTTGACCTCTGCATGTTGCGCAACGGCGTTTGTGTTAAACCCTTCGATGCCCTGAGATTGCAAGACCTCCATCGACGCTTGGAGGATGCGCTGAACAGTTGCCTCTGATCGTTGCTGCACAGGCGTTGCACGGCGATGACTACTAGAGGTCGACTTCTTTCGTTCAGATGGTGGTTTTCGATTTGTCTTAGGCATGTTCTGTTTTGTTGTGTTGGACCCTGCCAGCAAGAACAGTTGCTGGAACTGCAATGTCCTTTATGCCCATAGGGTCGATCGTAAACGGATGTTCCGACAGCACAGTGAAATCTGCGAGTTTTCCAACAGAAATTGTTCCAACATCTCCCTCCCGCCTCAGGAGGTATGCAGCGTCAATTGTGCACGCGCGAAGGGCTTGTTGAGGGGAGATTTTCTCCGTTTCCCCCAACACGTTTCCTTCTGATGTTCGGCGATTGACTGCGCACCACATGGTGAAGAGTGGGTCTAATGGCGTCACAGGCGCATCTGAATGAATAGAGAACGGAACTCCAGTTCGGAGAGCAGTTCCGCACGCATCGAGCGTTCTTGCTTTTGCAGGGCCAACTGTGTCTCTGCGGTGAGTTTCTCCCCAATAAAACACATGGTTAGCAAACAAGTTCACACAGACGCCAAGAGCTTTCATACGTTGAAAAGCATCCTCTGAAGCGACTTGTGCGTGCTCAAGTCGGTGACGATGATCAAAGCGAGGGAAATCAAGAAGAAGGCGTTCGTAGATATCGAGCCCAGCAGTGACAGCTTCATCGCCGTTCGTGTGTAGGGCCAATTGAAACCCTGCTCGATGAAACGGTCTCATCATCTCGAACATTTCGTCTGGATCTGCAAGCCACATTCCGTTCGGGTCTCCGCAGCAATAACCGGGCCATTTGAGTCGTGCAGACCGCCCTTGAATTGACCCATCAATCACAAACTTCACTGGACCCATGCCGAATTTACTGGAAGTTTTTTCAGTCAATTGGCGGACGTGATCAACCATCGAACCCGTGACGTGATGGCCAAGGATCTGGACGAGGGGTGCATAGATGATGCGTGTGGGGAAGGATTCTTCATTTACAACGGAGCCATATAGATCGACAGCATCGTTTGTAGCCGCATAAGCCAGATCGGTCACAGTTGTACAACCAGCTCGTTGGGCTACAACGCCAGCATCTCGAATACTTGCAGTGCCACCAACTTCAAGGTCAACAAACTTTCCGAGAACTGACGTGAGTGCAAGTTCGCGTAACTCACCAGTGGGTAGACCTGAACCGTCACGAATGACACCCTCGTGCTGATAGTCGGGAGTGATCCCTGCTAGTTGCAACATTGCCGAGTTGCAATGTCCAATGTGCCCGTTTGATTGGAGAAGAAAAATCGGACGCTCGTTCGAGATTGAGTCGAGCATGTCTAACGTGATGCCTGAACTGTGCGCCATGTTCGGGTCCCAACCGAGGCAAGTCAGAACTTCTTTCTTGTCTGCCATTGAGTGATGAACTGCCCGAATTTTGTTCAACGCATCGTCAGTGGTGACGCAGCCATATTGAAATTCTCCGTTGGCCATGCGACGTGGGTAGGCGCCAATCCAAGGAAAGTTTGAGAGCGCGCCTTCTTCAAGAATGTGACAATGCGCTTCAATGAAGCCTGGTGTGATGATGTTGTCTACAAAAGAATCATTTATTGAGATTTCATAACTTGATAAATCTTCTCGAAGTTGGCGGAGAGTACCTGTATGGAGGACACGGCCGTCCATCACAGCCACAGCTTCTGCGGTGGGCATTGAATGGTCGTTTGTGATGATTTCTTTTGCGAGAAAGATTTCA
The DNA here is from genome assembly GCA_032121425.1 of Ilumatobacteraceae bacterium. Classification (GTDB taxonomy): domain Bacteria; phylum Actinomycetota; class Acidimicrobiia; order Acidimicrobiales; family Ilumatobacteraceae; genus UBA2093. The sequence continues at coordinate 3,233 of JAUMDU010000211.1, forward strand.
ACTTGATTTGGCATGTTTCAATTTCTCACTTTGCGTGAAGTATCTCTTTTTTCAGCGCTTGTTTGTCGACTTTTCCGATGGGGAGAAGCGGGACTTCATCACGAACATGAAATGACTTTGGCACCTTGTATCCGGCTAGTCGTTCCTTGCACCAAGCGCGGAGTTCTTCGACTGTCACAGTTGTCGTTGGCTCACAGACTACGAAAGCCGCTCCTACTTCTGAGTATGTGTCGTCAGGGATGCTGACAACAGCAGCAATTGCAATCGAAGGGTGACTCTCAAGAACAATCTCAATTTCTCGTGGATACACATTCAGTCCACCTGACTTGAACATCTCGGAACGTCGTCCCACTAATTTTAAATGTCCACTGGGAAGTCGTACGGCGATATCACCGGTCTTCAGATACCCATCTCTCGTGAGGGTTTGCTCGGTCGCGGCTGGATTGTTGAGGTAGTACAGCAATTTTCCCTCATGTCGATACCACACTTCACCTTCCTCGCCGAGGGCTACTTCACGCCCTTCATCATCGGCGACAATGACATCAGCATCAGGATTAGGGCGTCCCACTGTTGATGCAAGTAGATCAACCGTGTCGTCTGGAGAACTGAACGTTGCATTGCCGCACGTTTCTGTTAACCCATAAATCGTGAACAGCCTGACATTACGCCGTGAATAGATTTCGACGAACTCTCTGGGAAGAGCAGCTCCACCCCATGCCACTAGTTGAAGAGATGTGAGGTCACGTGTCTTGAAATCGGGATGTAATGCAATCAGTTGAAGAACCGTTGGAACATGCTGAAGGTTTGTGAGTTTTAACTCTTCAATCAGTCGAAGCATCTCGGACGGATCAAATTTCTCGTCGTAGGCGACCATCCCGCCACTGACAATTGTGCTTCCTTGGACATCAACGATGCAGCCAACATGATTAGCTGGCAGATTGCACAGAACTCGTGGTTGAGTGATATTCATCTCACGCGCATCGCAATAACTGCCGTAGGAAATTCCGAAATGGGGAAGCACTGCGCCCTTCGGGCTGCCACTTGAGCCTGAGGTGTACACAATTGTGCATGGGTCCATTCGATCAATGACTGGAAACTCTGCGGGGGTGTGAGACGTACCGTGCTGGAGAAAGTCATCGAACGACCTCAAACAACCATCGCTTGCACCTGCGTCAAGCCGCCAGGTATTCCGAACGGAATCAACGCTGGTTAATAATTCGATGTCCTCGTGATACGAACGACCTGGACCGTGAGCAATGGAGAAGATGGCGACGGGACGTGCATCAGAAACCACATGAAGTTGTTCACGTTGGGTGTACGTGGGGTTAATCCCTAAGTAGAGAGCGCCTATTTTGTGAATGGCCGTGAGAGCAATAAGAAATTCGGGGCGAGGCGTTGTTAACACTGCGACAACATCGCCCTTTTGAATTCCGGATCCGATGAGTGCGCATGCAAACGCATCGACGCGATCTCTGATGTCGCGATAGGTCAATGTCTCA
>JAUMDU010000212.1:0-2180 GCA_032121425.1 Ilumatobacteraceae bacterium
ATGCTTCTCGTTCGCCAAGCGGTGGCAATGTGCAGCCGTGGCGTATCTATGTGGTGAATGGCGAATCCATGACACGTATGCGCGAGTTTCTGACTACTCAGCCACCACTCGATGAACCGGAATACGACATTTACCCAAAGAGCATCTCAGAGCCATACCGCACCAACCGGTTCACCATTGGTGAGCAGATGTATGCAACCTTGGGTATCGCGCGCGAAGACAAGGCTGGCCGTCAACGTCAATTTGCACACAACAATGATTTCTTTGGCGCGCCTGCTGCGATGTTTTGCTACATCGACCGCCAGATGGGGCCACCGCAATGGTCGGACCTGGGAATGTTTCTACAAACTCTGATGCTTCTTGCTGAAGAGAACGGCTTATCTACATGTGCACAGGAATATTGGTCGGTGCGACATAAGTCGGTGTCTACTTTTGTTGGTGCGCCCGATAATGAGATGTTGTTCTGTGGTCTAGCAATTGGATATGCCGATAAGACAGCTCCGATTAATAGCCTGCGTTCGGAGCGCATGCCGCTGAGTGAATGGGCAACCTTCGTTCAATGAGCGAAAGCGTCTTTCGGGTCACAATTCGAGGCCAGTTCAAAGACCTCAGCGAGGAATCGCGTCAGTACCTGACTAGGGCGCAGCCCGAACACGACATTTTTGTCTCGGCCTATTCACCCGAAGGCACGTTCACCTATGACGAGCGCATTCTGTTCTTTAATCTGCGATACGAAGTGAGATGCGAAGGGGATGACCCCAAAAAACAAGCCGAACTTCACGCTCACAAGGAAGCTGAGTCCTTTATGAGAACAATGAAGTTCGGCCATGTTTTTCGTTCGACAACGGTTACCGATGTCTCGGAGATGTGGAATTAGTTAGCGATACTGAAAAGGCTGTCTGTAAGGGTCCAGCCAATGTTGATTGCGGTGCCGTCAACTGTTGTTGCTGCAATGGCGAAGATGAACAATGCTCCACCGGCCATTGAGATGTTCTTCAAGAATCCGATCATCTCAGACTGTTTTGAAGCAGCATCTGCAGCCCAGAAGTCGTGCATCTTGATAGCCATGATGACAAGAAGTGCCGCGATGACAATTGCACCAAGATCTGCGTAGACGCCGAGAATGATGGAAAGGCCACCAAGTGCAAGAAGAACTCCAGAGAGTTGTACGGACAACTTTGGTGCTGGAACTTTCTTGAATTGGGCATAGCCAGTCATGGCGTCAGCCTTGGTGATGTGGTTGATTCCGCTCATGACAAACATGCCAGCAAACAGAATTCTTGCAATCAAAAGGACGATGTCCATATTGGTCTCACTTTCAATGTGTAAATAGTTGAGAGCGCAATCATATACACAAAATAGTTGCGGGCGCAATCATTCGATAAATGTGGGTATATTGGGGGGATGGCTACCAAATGGCTCAACTCTGCCGAAATGGCTGCGTGGCGTTCGTTTATAGGAACAACTAGTGATCTCATGCGGGCTATTGAGAAAGACCTAGAACCTTTCGGGCTAGATCGTGGTGATTATCAACTTCTTGCAATGTTGTCCGAGGCGCCAGACCATAAATTGCGTATGTGTGACCTGGCTGATTCATTACGACTCACACGTAGCGGCTTGACTCGTCGCATGGAGGGTGTGCTGAAGAAGAAGTTGGTGACACGTGTGCAATCCATTGAGGATGGTCGCGTTGCGAATGTGCAGATGACTCTGAAAGGAATGGAGCTGTTAAAGAAGGCAGCGCCCCACCATTTGGAAAGTGTGCGTCGACTAATGATCGACTTGCTTAATCCAGCAGAAATAAAAGCTATTGGTAGTGCATTCGGCAAGATTGCAGACAATCTTGCACACTCCGCAGACGAATAATTCGCCTGTTGTTCTTACGCTGTGAGCGCCGCTTTCACTGCTTGTAGTCCGGTTGCCACTGTCTGACGTTCTGCATCATTGAGAACTGCGTATGCCGGTGCAACAATCGCATCGGTCAGCGCTTCAGCAGCTGCCATCTTCGCCTTTACGGCGTCATCAATTGTTGGCATTTCATCTTCGGGGTATCCGAACTGCTTCCACATGTCCGGGCGCTTTGAAGCATGAGCAGTTTTGCTATCGATTCCAGCAGCACGTAATGCCACAAGATGTGCACTGCCACGGAATTCACGAAGTACTGCGATGAGTTGCATGAC
>JAUMDU010000213.1:0-7959 GCA_032121425.1 Ilumatobacteraceae bacterium
ACTAGGTTCCTTCAATCGTACTTAATGAGGTAATTCCGATGCCCCGCGCTTTCATCACCGGAATCACAGGCCAAGACGGTCAGCATCTGGCCGAATTTCTTCATTCCAAGGGCTATCAAGTCTTCGGCATGCTCAAGGGTCAAAACAACCCTCGTGCATTGCAGATTCGCGATGAGTTTCCCTACGTCGAACTTGTCCCTGGCGATCTCGCAGATCTCACCAGCTTGGTGTCGGCAATGGAATATGTGCAGCCCGACGAGGTGTACAACTTGGGCGCAATCTCTTTTGTGGCCATCTCATTTGGTCAAGCTGAATTGACATCCAATATCACTGGTCTCGGCGTGCTGCGCATGTTGGAGGCAATTCGCATGGTGGGTGGCACACAAAACAACCCCATTCGTTTCTATCAAGCATCGTCATCAGAGATGTTCGGCAAAGTACGTGAAGTGCCGCAAACAGAACTCACTCCATTTCATCCTCGTTCGCCTTACGGTTGCGCAAAAGTATTTGGACATGACATCACCGTGAATTATCGCGAGAGCTATGGCATTTATGCATGTTCTGGAATTTTGTTCAACCATGAAGGCCCGCGTCGCGGTCTTGAGTTTGTGACACGAAAGATTTCCAACACCGCCGCACGTATCAAACTCGGTGTGGAAAAAGAATTAGTAATGGGCAACCTTGATGCAAAACGCGACTGGGGTTATGCCGGAGATTATGTGCGTGCAATGTGGATGATGTTGCAACAGCCCGAACCCGATGACTATGTAGTGGCAACAGGGGAGACACACTCCATTGAAGAATTCCTCACGCTTGCTTTTGATGAAGCTGGCTTGGGCGATTGGCGACCATATGTCACGCAGGATCCACGTTTCTTCCGCCCTGCAGAAGTTGATTTGTTGATCGGCGATCCATCAAAAGCTCGCAATCAGTTGGGGTGGATTCCTGAAGTTGATTTCCCCACACTGGTCAAGATGATGGTGAAAAACGACCTCGAGATTGAATCTGGTCGACTCTCAAAATAGTGACGGTTATCCCTCAAAGGGAGAATCAATAACGCCGTCGAGCATTGACTCGGCATCAGGAATTGCACCTGCGTGAATTCGTGCACGCAATGCGTATGCAAAAATCAAACACGCAGTTAATGAACCTGCGACTAATCCCAGTTCAACACGCAAGAACAAATCATTGCTCGACACCGTGGTCACCACAAGAAACACCGCCATTGCCGATAGCCAGCCAAGTGCTACCCAGCTATGTCCGCGCAACGCAATCACGGCTTGTGCGGTCGCTAGAGCAATCATGTACAACCCGCTTGCAAGGGCAAGGATGGTCAATGTACGTCGATCAAGTCCGCCTTCGTAGACCAGCTCGAGTGTCCAAGGTCCGAGGGCAAATGAACCCACAACACCAAAAACAGCGACACCCACAACCACCTTCATGAGAAGCGAGAACCCCTCGCGGAATTCGTCAAGGTCACCTTTGGCAGCAAGGCGCGCTAGTCGTGGCAATAATGATGCTTGCACTGCTTGAAACAAAAACAGAGGCACGCGAGAGAGCAAAACACCATTTCCAAATGCAGTGACAAGTTGAGCTTGGTCTGATGTGGCCAAGATGTCCACGCCAAGTGGACCTGCATTCACAAGGCCAGCTGCCATGACAGAGCCCAGCAGTAGCCAACCGAGATTGGGTGTGATTTCTGAATACGAAGCCTCAGGTCCTGGGTCGGTACGTGTTTGGCCGCGCATTCCTACGACAGCTACGGCAATCAATGGTGAAAGAGCTACTGCAAATGCATACGCACCAATGTTGGTGATGTTGAGTTGCCATAACACCACCACTGCAATGATTCGCGTAGCACCATCGACACCCATGATGGTGCCATAACTCACAAAACGACCTGATCCCGATGCAATTCCGCGTGCGAGGTGCATCGGCGCATAAGCCACCACGGTGACCATCAATGCAGCAGTAACAATCCAATGTCCTTCAAACATGGTGCGCGTGAGATACGGCGAGACCACAAATACCGCTAAGGCAAGGAAAGTGGTAAGTCCGCCTGCGAGGGGGAGCATTCGGCGCACCACTGGGCGCCCACCTTGTTGGAGTGCGCGACGATGAGCCAATGCGCGACCAAGTTCTTGTTCGACAGGCATCAAAATGCCGGGCACGAGTGCAAAGGTTGTGAACCACAACGCAACAATGGGCTTGAAGTCTTCTTTGCCTAAGGCAACTTGACCGACCTTAAAGAATGCGTAGGCAGTAAATCCTGCGATGAACAATCCGATGGCAACTGGAAGAGTGCCTTCAGGCAGGGGTGTCTTGGTTCCGGGCTGTTGTTCAGTGGGCTTGGACACGAACCTTGAGGCTACTTGGAGAGGCCAAGCCACACTGAGTTTCAGTGCGAAAGCGTGTTATTGCGCGGTGTTGAAGCGAGATTTTGCCGCATCGATGAGTTCACGTCGACGTACTTGAACTTTTTGAAATCCAAGAACTGCAAATCCAATTGCGGTGTATCCAAGCTCTGTTGCTTGCTTGACAGCGGGCTGATTCAAGACTGTGGAGGGATTGATTTTGCTGAAATCAACCGACGTGAGGTCGATGGAGTGCAATTGAGGAATCTGAATCTTGGGAAGAGTGACCTTGGGAAGATCAACTGAAGGAATCTGGATCTTGGAGAGATCGATTTTGGGAATGGAAAATGCGGGAATCTTTGGCATGCAATAGATAGTAACCACAAGTGCTAATTTTTGCTAGCACTTGCCTATGGGGCTTATGTCACAACATGTTGAGCTAGCTGCTCCGCGATGGCAGAGGGCTAGCACTAGCCTCGCGAGGGCGTGACTAACACTGATGTGACTTCCTCTGGGCCCCCCGTGGTTGCCGTAATGGTGATTCATGAATCTGGCGACTGGCTCATCGAATCGTTACGTGCCCTGGTTGCTCAAGATTATGAGGGCCTCCAGATTCTGCTTCTCATCACTGGTACAAGTGAAGGGCAAGCTGCTCGCTCAGTGCTCGACATCGTTGAGGCTGAAGCCCCCCAAGCAGTAGTGCGCTTCCTTGGAGGCAACCCAGGATATGGGCCTTCATGTAACGCTGTCTTAGATCTTGTGCAGGGTGAAAGTGGGCTCTTTTGTTTCCTTCACGACGACGTTGCATTGTTTCCTGATGCAATCTCGCAGTTGGTTGTCGAGATGTATCGATCTAACGCGGGCGTTGTGGGACCCAAGCTTGTGTATTGGGATGATGCCTCCATGATTCAATCAGTGGGAAGTGCATCGGACCGCTTTGGTGTGATGGTGCCTTACGCCGACACAGGTGAACGTGATCAAGAACAGCATGATGTTGTTCAAGATGTTTTTGTCATCTCAAGTGCATGCATGGTTGTGCGTGCCGACCTCTTTCGAGCGGTCGGTGGATTTGATGTCTTGGTTAGCGCAATTGGAAATGATTTAGATTTTTGTTGGCGCATACACGCCTCAGGTGCCCGGGTGGTCATTGTTCCTGCTGCAATTGGGCGACATAGAGAATCGATGTCTCGTGAATTGAAAGACGATGACGTTGAGGAAGTCACTCGCACAAGTGAAAATGACCGTGTCGCCACCGTGGCTTCATTGTCCACTGCGCGACAGTTGCCTGCAGTCTTATTGCAAATGGGTGTACTCACCTTGGTGCGTGCAGTGTTGTTGGTCCTTACGGGACGAGGGCGGCGATCAGTTGATGAGTTGCTGGCCTTTTTGTCTCTGCCATTACATTTGACGCAGGTGCGAAGCCGCAGAAAAGCTGTTCAGAACTATCGAAGTGTTGATGGCGCGGGCATCGGTGCGTTGCAGGTGCGAGGCTCTTCCCATGTCACGGTGTTCCTTCGGCGACGTGCACGACTTGCCGGCATTGCCCAGTCGCAAGCAACGAGGGATGTCATCGAGGCAGCGCCTCGGGGGGCATATGTCCTTTGGGCATTGTTGGTGGGCGTGCTTCTGCTTGGATCGCGAGCATTGTTTCTTGATGGTGTTACCCCAGTGGGTCAAATGGTGCCATTTCATGAATCAGTACGTTCAACGATTGCCTCCTATGCATCAGGTTGGTGGGGTGCAGGTTTTGGTCAGGTATCGGCGCTTCCCACCGGAGTGGCTCTAAGTGCAGTTTCAACGGCAATTGTCTTTGGCCAATCTGGTTTGGCACACACCTTGGCAGTTGTGTTGTTGCCATTGGTGGGCTGGCTTGGTGTGTGGCGTTTCGCATCCGTATTCGGGACACGGGCGGCACGCATTGGTGCCGTGGCGGCATATGCGGCGGTGCCGTTGCCGTATGTGGCAATTGCGACAGGTCGATGGGGTGCACTATTGGTGTACGGATGCATGCCGTGGATGATTCATCTTTTGCGCATGCTCGTAGGTCATGCAGATGTGAGTGAAGCACGACTGGGGGAACACATGGTGGTTGTCTCTCCGCAAGTGTGGCGGCGATGGTTTGCATCACTTGTGTTGCTCGTTGCAATTGTGTTTGCTTTTGAGCCATCCATTGTGGGTGTACTTCCGTTCACTGCAGCTGTTCTCTCTGTTGCAATGTGGGTGCAAGGTTTGAACATCAAATGGTTAGCGCGATGGTTGGGCATCACCGCATTGGCAACTTTCGTGGGCGTGGCATTGAACTTGCCGTGGTCAATCTCATATCTCCGCGACGGATGGTGGGAAGCAATTTTTGGTGCCCCAGTTGAAAATGGACGACAACTAGGGCTTTGGAGTTTGTTGACGTTTGATCTTGGTGAGTTTTGGCTTTCATTTGGAGTTGTGGGGCTGTATGCCGCTGTAATCGGTGCCGTGTTGTTGGTGCGTGGCGTGCGCACTCAATGGGCCTTGCGCGGCGCAACATTGGTATCCGCGGGTGTTCTTCTTGCAATCGCCGACGATGCCGGATTGCTTCCATTGCACATGGCAGAACCAGGAATCATGTTGGTTCCTGTTGCGCTCGGACTTGCAGTGTGCGCAGGAGCTATGGGGGCATCACTTGCATCCGACTTAGGTCGTGGACGTTTAAGTTGGCGTCAACCATTTGGCGCCCTAGTCGGCGTTGTATTCGCTATTGGACTGCTGCCCACTTCGGTGAACAGTCTTCAAGGCAGTTGGCACCAACCTTCACTCACCCTGCCACAGCTTTTGGCTCAGCTTCCAGATGCTGCAACTGATGGCGATTATCGAACCCTCTTTATTGGTGATTCACGTGTGCTACCTGGAGCCCCTTTGGGTTTTGGTTGGGGTATTTCATATTCGGTTTTGAATGGCCCCTTGGCAACAGTGGACGAGCATTGGGAAATACCTGAAACAAAAATCCGAGAGAATGCCAATTCTGCGTTGTATGGAATTGTGCGTGGTCAAACATCGCGTGCAGGCCGCCTTCTCGCTCCGTTGTCTGTGCGTTTCATCATCGTGCCTGTAATTGATGGTGCACAATCTACGAGAGATAGACCTATTGCTGCCCCGCTTGGATTGGTGGAGTCTCTATCGCGTCAACTTGACCTAAAGAGAAGATTTGCCTCACCCGATGTGGTGATATTTGAAAACAGTTCATGGTTGCCGGTGCGCTCAATGCTCACCAAAACTGGCAGTCAGAGCAGTGAACTTGCTGGTGCTAAGTCGATGATCACTGTTGATATTGCCGGAGCAACTCCTTTGCCGGCTGTCAAATATTTTGACAGTACTGTTCGTGCTCAGATTGAACCTGGAACGTTGCACCTAGCGGTGCCGTTCACTCCTCAATGGAGAGTCACTGTTGATGGGCGAGAGGTTTCAGGTCGTCCTGCGTTTGGCTTGACCAATGGATACGACATCGACACTTCAGGAATTGCCACAATCTCTTTTGCAACATCTACATGGCATTCACTTTTAGTTCTTCTCCAGTTTGCTGCGTGGAGTGTTGCTGTATTCATTGCACTTTCACGTCGTCGACAACGTCATTTGAGACGTGATACACCCGCAGTGTTTGATAATCCGGCAATTTCCCTTCGCGATGAGGTCACACAGTGAACATTTTGCGTCGTCTTGCAGGAATAGGTGTTGTGGCTGTGATGTGTGGCGGCATAGTAGCGATTGACCGCCAGAACAACACAGTGAATACGGGTGCCATTTCAGCACTTGTGCCATACGCCGGTTTCCCGCAAGCAGTGAGTGGAAGTCGCATCAGTACGTCGTGGTTTTGTCCTGGTGCGGCCGCTGGAGACGGTATTTCTGGGGCATTTGTTGTGATTGCAAATCCCAGCGATGAGGAAATTGTTGCCTCTCTTCGACTTTTATCTGATGCTTCAGGGCCCATTGAAAATGTGACTGTCGAGCCTCGTTCTCAAAAAAAGATTGATGTCTTGCGTGGGAGAACTGTGGGCGTCGTTGCCCCTGTTGTGGAAATTATTGGCTCTGCAGGCAGTGTGGAACAAGAATTACTGTACGCAGCAGGTGATGTCACCGCTCAGTGTGTTTCTCAAACCTCATCCTCTTGGTATTTCGCGGATGGTTTTACGATGGAAGGCACAACTCAGCGTCTTGTGTTAATTAATCCTTTTCCAGAAAGTGCTGTCGTCAATGTTTCCTACACCACCCGTGATGGCAAACGCACCCCGAGTGCACTGCAGGGATTAATTGTTTCTCCTCAATCTGCCAAAAATGTGTCACTGGCAGATGCAGGTGCTGCAAATGAGTCTCGGATTGCAGTGGAGGTCATAGCCACTACTGGACAGATTGTTGCTTCTCGCACGCAGCATTATCTCGGTGGTGGTCGGTTGGGGTATTCAACATCGGTAGGAGTCCCAGAGGCGTTGGGCGAATGGTGGTTCGTGTCGGGTCGCACAGGGGATTCGGTGACTGAGGAATTAGTTGTCTTTAATCCAACTGATGTTGATGCACAAGTCAACGTGACATTCTTCGGCGAAGGCATCACGAACAACATTGCAATTGATGAAGTAGGTGGACCTGCATTGCCGTCGCAAGTTGTCGACATTCCAGCCGGCGAAGTTGTCGGAATTAACACCAATAACATTGCTGATCTTCCCAAAGGTGACCACGCCATGGTGGTGTCCACTTTGAATGATGCCCGCGTTGTTGTCGAACATGTATTGAGCCAGAAAACTGCATCAAGCTCGTTTACGGCGATAACAAATGGCATTCCATCTGGTTTGTTAACGCCAAAGTGGCGTGTACCCACAGGTTTAGCAAAGGGTGCACGTAATGCCTTATCTGTCTTGAATGTGACTGCAACAGATGGAACTTACACAGTGTTCAGTATTGGTCCAGGGGGCCAAGTTGGCCTTCCAGGACTTATCGATGTGCCATTGCCGGCTGCATCTCTTACCTTCCTTGATGTTCCAGAAGGCGCTAAGGATGGCGAAGTCATCATTCAGTCGTCGGTCGATATTGCAGTGCAGAGACGTACGAGGCGTGGAAATGGACTCGTGGGTTTTGGCATCGTGAGTGCATTGCCTGTGAGATCACGATGACTCAACAGGTTGTCTTTGTGGTCGCTGCAATGGCGGTGGCAATTCTCGTTGCATTGGTTCTCAAGAGCCGCCAAGGTGATGCACCTACTCAGGCAGGTTTTGAGATACCTATCCAATTGGATAGAAAAGATTTTCAGAACCCAGACGCCCCTTGGCTTGTTGCGGTGTTTACGTCGGCAACTTGTCACACCTGTGAAGACGTCGCCACAAAAGCGCAAGTGTTGTCGTCATCTGAAGTTGCTGTACAACGCATTGACTACACCGTGAATCCTGATCTTCACAAAAGGTACCAAATTGATGCAGTGCCTTTGCTTGTGATTGTCGATGGTGCCGGCGTGGTGCACAAAGGATTTATTGGACCACTGAAGGCGCAAGATCTGTGGGCTGGTATGGCCGAATGTCGCGATCCAGGTTCAACACCTGAATCTTGTCACGCACATTAGATACTTAATCGCGATTATCTACTCAAGTGG
>JAUMDU010000214.1:0-2834 GCA_032121425.1 Ilumatobacteraceae bacterium
TCATTGTTGTTTCCTCCTCGGAATCGGAGTGGTGGATTAATCAGAGTGGCAAATTCACACAATTGCAAGCATTCAATTTGTTGCAAATGCAATTATCTCGCTTTTTTCTCGATCTTCGCTGTTGTTGTACAACTCCATCGCATCATCTGCAACGTACGCCCACACCATCGATTCACTGATTGATCTCGCATCAATCCAGCAGTGATTTTCTTGGAGTGATGCACCACACATCACACCACCCAATTTTATGTTCCCCAATGTTTACAAGGGTTTCCCGAGTTTTCGCATATGACATACTGCGACACAACAGGCGATCAACACCCGTGCGAAAACATTGAACACACTCGTCATACACCCTGTGGATAGACCTCACATCACAGTTGTTTTTTCTCTTCAATATGGAGTGACGCAGGTCATTTCGTCGTCAGAAAAAAAATTAAAAAATCTTGAAAAAAATCTTGAAATTGCTCCGAGATGTGCATTGACCGACAAAAAAATAATGAAAACCATCCACCACTCATCACATCAAGAGATGGCAAGATGACATTCATCGAACGTGTTGCGGAGCACATCGACACCACTGATGAGTCGGTCAACGATTCCAGTCAAGGTGTCCTTTCACATGATTTGTCCGTGCGCACTCGCATTGTTCTCGACACTTCTGTTCTTGTCGCAGACCCTGGATGTCTTCATTCTTTTCCCGGTTGCGACGTCGTCATTCCACTCACAGTCGTTGAAGAACTCGATGGACTAAAAAGTCGTCCCGATGATGTAGGTCGCGCAGCCCGCACTGCACTGCGCACAATTGAAGACCTGCGTCGTCGCGCAGGTGGCTTCATTCATCAGCCCGTACCCCTTGGGCCAGACCCACACGGTGCCACCTTGCATATTGAGGTAAACGGCATCCAAAAAGACACATTGCTCCACAACGGCCTTAACCCAGACATCCCCGATAACCGGATTATCGGGGCCGCCCTTGGTCAATCACAAATAGGCCCCACACAGATCATCTCCAACGACGCCGGCCTTCGTATCAAGGCAGCACACTTAGGGTTGGTAGCAGCTGAACATCAGCCCGTGGGTCGATCTGCGATGAGCCGCCCTATGGGATGGTTCACACTTGAAGTTCCAAGTTCTCTTGTCAATGATCTCTACGAAAATGGTGAAGTTCCCACAAAGGCGTTTGCAGACCATACCGAGTTGGTGGTCAATGAGTTCGCTGTCGTGAAGTCGGGTTCACAATCTGCCCTCGTGCGCTGCAATGGTGAGATGGTCGAACTTCTTCCCGCCGCTTCTCCTGAGGCCTGGGGGCTTCGTGCGCGCTCGAAAGAACAGCGATTCGCACTTGAACTCCTTCTTGACCCAGATGTCAGTGTCGTGGCGTTAGATGGTCGCGCAGGCACAGGCAAAACAGTCATGGCTATTGCTGCCGGTCTAGAACAAGTGGTGGAATCGCGAAACTATGAACGGCTCGCTGTCTACCGACCTCTTGTTCCAGTGGGCCGTGCAGATGTGGGATTTCTCCCTGGTGGTCTCGACGAAAAACTTGACCCATGGATGTCGGCGATTCATGATGCCATCGTTGCCCTCACCGATCAACGCAGCAGTAATGATGCACGGCGATTGATTGACGACCTCACTGCGCGCGGCCAACTCTCACTTGAATCTGTCACCTTCTTACGTGGCCGTTCTCTACACCGACAATTTGTCGTGGTTGATGAAGCACAAAACCTTGAGCCCACCACCCTCAAGACAATCCTTACCCGTATTGGTGAAGGAACAAAGGTTGTCTTTACAGGTGACACCAGCCAAATCGATGCCCCATATATGGGAGAGTCCAACAATGCACTCGCAGTGTTAATTCATGCATTTGCTCATCAACATTGTTTTGGTCACGTCACTTTGGCATCTTGCGAACGCAGTGAAGTAGCAAGCCTGGCCGCAGAGCTTCTCTAGCCATTTGTGACACACTGTGTCACATGGAAACTTCGCCAGATGCCCTCGTGCGACAATTCATCGCCGCCCTTGTTGATCGAGATCTTGATCTCGCTGCCTCCATGGTGACTGCGGACTTTGAATACGACAATGTGCCGATGGGAAAAAGTTTTGGTCCATCTGCACTCACCGACACCCTCGCTGGATTTTTTTCTATGTGTTCAGCGATCGATTGGGAAATCTTGCACCAGACATCATCAGGCACAATCGATGAAGGAACCGTGATGAATGAACGCGACGATCGAGTTGAAATTCACGGTCGCTGGGCCACCTTGCCTGTGGCAGGCATTTTCAAAATACATAAAGGAAAAATCTCGCTCTGGCGAGATTATTTTGACCGTCAAACAATCCTTGATGTCATGACGCCACCGTCTTGATACATCCCCACTCTCCAACTATGCCCCACCTACGAAATACTCTGCGCTGTAATGACTGAACAACTCAACCCCACGCCCATCGTTCTTGCGAATGTTTCGTTTGCAGTGGTAGATCTCGAAACCACCGGCGTAGACCCCTCAACGGATCGCATTCTGCAAATGGCCGCCATAGTGGTAGATGGCACCGGCAAAGTTGTTGACACCTTCGACACCATTGTGAAGCCAGAGAGCCCTGAACAATACGTACACGGAGCAGAACACATCCATGGCATCTCTGAGGCACAAGTGGCTAACGGAATGCCCTTGCGCGACGCGCTTGTTCGCCTTCGCCAGATAAGTGACGGCAAGTTTTTTACCGCACACAACGCACAATTCGATATTGGTTTCATTCACGCGGAATCCCAACGAGTGGGATTCGATATGACGGTCACTTCATTTGTCGACACATTGCAATTGGCCCGC
>JAUMDU010000215.1:0-2834 GCA_032121425.1 Ilumatobacteraceae bacterium
GAGAAACTGTCGCAGTGAAAAACATCGGCCTTTTCGGCGGTGATCTCACATTGAAGTGGAAAGTAGATTCTTCCAGTCGCAAAGTGTGCAAAGTTCTGACTAAACCCACAAGGATTCGGTTTCTTAAAGCGGGTATCTGTCGTGTTGCCATAACCACGATTGCAGGAGGAGCCCCTGCGATTCATAGGCTTCGTGTCAATTAATTAATTGACGTTTTCCACAGACCATAGGTTTGGGAGATAAATCACTACGGAGTGCTTCACATTTACCTCCGTGAGGAGTACCTTGAAAAAAAGGGAACCACTTTGGAGCCCACGGGCTCCGGAAGGAGGATGTGATGAGTCAACGTCATCGCAATCAGGACCTCGCGCCTGCCCCGCGAGCCGACTTACGGGCCCACGCCCATAATGAGCGGCATCGAGTGCATAGCGAGCTACACCTAGCGGTAGAGGCCGTGCAACACGGCACCGAACCACTAGATGTGATTGAGCCGGGACAGGCGTGGAAACCTGTGCATCATCGAGATCCTGTGAAGGCTCTTGAGAAAAGCCGGCGCCAGCCTTTGAAGCATTGGAAAACAAAGGATTGGAAACGTCGCAAAGCAGTACGTCGCGCACGTGCAATGGCGTGGGAATCGTTGGCTTAACGAATCCAGTTATTCACTAGTTCGTCGTGGCGTTCATGCCATTCTTCGACGGTGATGCCAAAGCGCACGTGATCTTCCCAGATGCCATTGATTTCTAGGAAGCGCAAGGCGAGCCCTTCTTCGCGAATGTGTAATTTTTCCATCACGCGACGTGAATTTGTGTTGCGCGGAATGATGCATACCTCTAAACGATGAAGGTTCATTTCTTCAAAGGCATATTGTGCAAGAACTACAACGGCCTCAGACATGAGGGATCGTCCTGCGCGAGCTCGATCAATCCAGTACCCAATGGTGGCTGACTGAAATGCACCACGCACCACGTTGTTGAGATTGATCTCACCGGCAAATGCGCCGTCTACAAAAATGCCAAATGCATATTGGCTTCCTGCAAGTCGCTCGCGGTCGCGCGCTCCGCAGCGAGCAGCAAAGACCTCACGATTGATTTCAGGATCTGGATGATGTGAGAGACGTTGCGGTTCCCAAATGGTGAGCCAATCGCCATTGCGACGGCGCACTTCGCTCCAACCATTGAAATCCTGAGGAACTAAAGGGCGCAGAACTACGCGGCGGCCATAGAGTCGAAGTCCCACACTGGTGGGGCGGGCCGGATGCATTGCAGTCATGATCTGGACCCTCCACGTTCTATTACGCCATCAAGAAGATTTCTTGTAGAGACGATTATTTCATCAATGTGGAGCCGGCGCATTGTCGCAACAAGAATGCAGCATCCCGCCACAATGATGTCGTTTCGTTCTTCGGGCAATCCTGGGTTCAAGATGCGCTGTTGGTGATTTTCGGTTGCAAGGGTGCGAAAGACATCCTCGGCTGCGTCTCTAGTCAGGGAAAAACCGTTGAGTGTCGCATCGTCAAAACGTGCAAGTCCAATTTCAACTGCTGCCACCGTCACGATTGTGCCAGCAACTCCCACCACGCGCCCAGGTGTCATTAGTGCTGGGATATCTCGGGTTACTTCTTCAAGTTCATCTGCTACAGCCCCGATGAGATTGGTGAGATCTTCTGGTCGTGCTGGGTCACGGCTGATGTGTGATGAGGTGGCTGTGAGGGCGCCAAAAGGAATACTCGCCGACATCTCTGGGCTGTCAAAACCAATGATGTATTCAGTGCTTCCACCACCAATATCAATCACCAATGTGGAGCCATCTATATGAGGTAATCCCGAGAGTGCTCCTGCAAAAGAAAGTTGTGCTTCTTCTTTTTCAGAGAGCACCTCAACGTGAAGCCCAGTGGTGCGTGCTACGAGATCGAGAAATTCGGCAGTATTGCGTGCGCGACGACATGCAGCGGTAGCTGTGAGAGTGATGTGTGTGGCACCGAGTTGTTGTGCGGTCTGTATGTGTCGTGCGATCTGGTCTGTGGTACGTTGCATCGCTTCGTGAGACAACACACCTGTGTCGTGTAGTGATTCGCCAAGACGAGTTGCAGTAATTGTGCGTTGCAGATCTTTGCCGTGTGCATCACGCACCAACAAGTTTGTTGATTGTGTTCCGATATCAATGACGGCATGTGTCATGGGCGCTGTGTCCTTGCAATATTGCGCTCATCTAATTGATCAGCTACCCACTGACCTACTGGGTCATCGCCGCCGGCAAGCCAATAGGCGAAATGTGCATGCAGACATTTCACGCCTCGGCGTGTTCCTCCTACGCCACCTGAAGGGCGAGGGCCAACATGTGATTCTGGAATAAAGACATCGCGTTCGAGGGCATAGCGTTGATGAATGGCATCAATGGTCTCTAGACCAATGAGTGCTTCAACCTTGTCAATGGTGGAATCTGCTTCCAGTGTGCTCACCCCAGACACTTCACGACGACCCACCAACCAATACAACGTGGGCATTGGTGTGTTGTCGTGCAACAAAGGTGCATTCATCAACACCACAGGAATGCCATTTTCATCTCGGACCACTACACGGAAATCACTTTGAGGTGTACGCCCAATGAGCGCAGTCACTGCATCAATATCGGCGCCCGTAGGTGGTGTTCCGGGCAGTGTCATGTCATCGTAAAATGAAGAATGCAAGAACCGCAGCGACCACAATGACGACTGGAATTGCACGCTTTGCAATTGCGCCCGTTGAGACTGACAAAAGATTCAGTGCTTCAGCCTCTGGTGCATCAATTTTGCGCACAACAGGTTCACTGCTTGGCGTAGATTCTTCGGCGGCTAC
>JAUMDU010000216.1:0-2082 GCA_032121425.1 Ilumatobacteraceae bacterium
CCAAACTTTAAATACGGCGACATCATTGATGTGCCATCAATACCGGGGTTGTTACGAGTTTCTTTGTAGTCACTCATCGCACGTTGTGACCACTCATCAAAACGTTCCCATGCAACGTCTTCGCTGGGGTGTGCAGTGAGTGTTGTGACTTCACTGTCTATTCGTGAACCCACACACAAATCACGGAAATCGGCGAACTCCACCTTGTTTTCAGTAGCCGATGACCATTGATGTGTGAGCCAACGCTTATAGAAAGGTGTAAACACCTTCACGGGGGTTCCGTCATCTTTACGCACAGTTCCTGGCGCAATCACATACGGTGTGTCAGCGCGCACCAAACGGCGACCGTCAGCCTCCAGAGCTTTCTCCACTTCCACGTCACGCTTGCGTCCATACGGTGCAAAATCTTCAGTGATATGCACGGTGTCGGCCCCCACAAGACGACAGAACTCGACAACTGCCTCCGCCACGGGGCCATTGCGATATATCAATGCGCGATCCATGGAGTTATCAAGTGCGTTCAGTGCCCGACACATGAACTCACGACGCAAACTGCCAGAACTTTCAAACAACACGTCATCCCATACAAACAGCGGTACAACTTTGCCCGCTGATGCCGCTGATTGCAGCGCCTTGTTATCGCTGAGGCGAATGTCACGGCGAATCCACCACACAGAGGTACTCATCACAATTTCCTCAACATTGGGACACACATCAAAGCCACGACGCCACCATATGCCAATGCCCACTCAACTCCCACAGTGTCTGCAACCCAGCCAGTAATCGGCCCACCAATAGGAGTAGAGCCAAGAAACGCCACAGCAACAAGGGCCAACATACGTCCGCGCATCTCAGGTGGAGTCTTTAGTTGACTCAGTCCATTCATTGAAGCCACACATGCAGTGCCCCCAGCGCCCAGTGGTAGAGCAACGATAAATGCGACCACAATGTTGGGAGACCACGCCAATGCAATTGCAGACACTCCACATACGGCTGTGGCCAACATGAACCAGCGCCCTGTGGCGTGTGGTAATCGAGCTGTTGCTAACGATCCCACGATGCTTCCAATACTGATCACCGTCAACATCCAAGGAAAAGCACCTGGCATATTCCAGCGTGTGTCTACTAATTTCGGCAAGACAACGCCGTAGTTAAAAGCAAACGTACTCACGATAGTGAAGGCAATAAATGTGCGCTTCAATAACGGATCTGAATTCACAAAAGCAAACGCTTCACGCACGGGCTTTGCTGATCGTGGTGTTGTGGGAACAGGAAACATTTCAGAGCGAGTAATCAGAAACAGCGATGCAAGCACGGCAATGAACGACACTGAATTGAGCGCAAAGAGCCAAGCAGTACCCAATGGCCCAATGAGAAGGCCGGCCAACGCTGGACCAAAGATGCGCGAACCCGTCATTACTGTGGTGTTCAACGACATGGCATTTGAAATCTCATGGGGCTCAACGAGCTCGGTCACTAAGCCTCTTCGTGCAGGATTATCCATTGCATTCACTAGGCCCAACACAAGAGAGGATGCAAACACCACAGGAAGCGATGCATTGCCAGTGAAATCTGCGATGGCGAGAAATACTGCTTGTACACCAAGTGCTGCCTGGGTGTACAGAGCAATGGTGCGACGGTCATGACGATCGGCAAAACCACCTGCCCATGCACCCAGCAATAGCATCGGCAGGAATTGAAACAAGGTGTTCAGTCCAACGTCGGTTGCCTTTTTGTCGATGTCGTACAACAGCACTGAGGTGGCGGTGAACTGCAACCACGTTCCAATGTTGGACACGAGCAAGCCGGCAAAATACACACGAACATTTCGATGTCGCAGAGAACGAAATGTTCCTCCACGTGCGTTGTCGACTGGGGTAGACGTCATCAATCGTCCAACTTCAAAGCACTAATGAAAACATCACCGGGGACTTCAACCCGACCAATTGCTTTCATTTTCTTCTTACCCTCTTTTTGTTTCTCGAGAAGTTTGCGTTTTCTGGTGATGTCACCGCCGTAACACTTAGCAAGCACGTCTTTACGTTTCGCTTTGACAGTCTCACGTGCAATGACTTTTCCGCC
>JAUMDU010000216.1:2092-14729 GCA_032121425.1 Ilumatobacteraceae bacterium
GGTACATCAAACATCTGTCTCGGAATAAGTTCACGAAGTTTTTCACACATGCGACGGCCGTAATCAAAAGCTTTATCGCGATGCACGATGGTGCTAAAGGCATCGGCTGCTTGGCCGTTCAACAAAATATCTACGAGAACCAAGTTGCTCGGACGATAACCGTCTAACTCATAATCCAAGCTTGCATACCCTTGCGTACGACTCTTCATTTGATCAAAGAAATCCACAACTACTTCAGCAAGCGGAATGAGATAGTGCAACTCCACGCGTTCTGGTGAGAGGTACTCAAGTTTCACCATTTCACCACGGCGTGTTTGACACAGATCCATCAACGCGCCTGTGTAGTCCTTAGGGGTAATGATGCCAACCCGGAAAAATGGCTCTTCAATGAAGTTGATGTTTTGCGTGGGTGGAAGATCGGCTGGGTTTTCCACGACCATCACTTCCCCATCTGTCTTGGTCACTCGATATGCAACAGAAGGTGCAGTTGCGATGAGTGCCAAATTGAACTCACGCTCTAAACGCTCCTTGACAATTTCCATGTGCAACAACCCAAGGAAACCGCAACGAAAACCGAACCCCAATGCACCCGATGATTCTGGTTCATAGGTGATGGATGCATCGTTGAGTTTTAACTTTTCCAGGCTTTCGCGCAAGGTTTCAAAATCATCACCATCAATGGGATACAAACCACAAAACACCATCGCTTTGGGATCGCGGTATCCCGGCAAGGCCTCAGTAGCACCATGGGCCAACGTGGTCACGGTCTCACCACTTCGTGCTTCACCCACATCTTTAATTCCTGCAATGAGGTAGCCCACCTCACCAGGTCCAAGTTGTGGAAGTGGATGAGGCCCTGGTTGACGAGCACCAATTTCAATTGCATCGTGAGTAGCGCGAGCCTGAATGAATTGCAGTCGACTTCCAGTGTTGAGCTGACCGTGCATCACGCGCACGCTCGAGACCACACCGCGGTATTGATCGAATTGAGAATCAAAAATCAACGCTTGCAATGGAGCATCTACATCACCCACTGGCGCAGGAACGCGCTCGATGATGGCATCCAAAAGTTCAGGAACACCTGCGCCCGTTTTTGCAGAAATGCGCAAGATGTCTTCTGCAGGAATGCCCAAGATGTTTTCAATTTCTTGCGCATAACGATCTGGATCTGCGGCAGGAAGATCAATCTTGTTGAGAACGGCCACAATTTCTAAATTGTTTTCCAAAGCGAGATAACAGTTCGCCAAAGTTTGCGCTTCAATGCCTTGTGCGGCATCCACCACTAACACCACTCCCTCACATGCAGCCAAGGATCGACTGACTTCGTATCCAAAGTCCACATGGCCTGGGGTATCAATAAGGTGAAAGGTGTGCCCTTTCCATTCCACTCGCACATTTTGGGCCTTGATGGTGATGCCTCGTTCGCGTTCAAGGTCCATTGAGTCCAGGTACTGGGCCTTCATGTCACGCGCTTGAACTGCGCCAGTCATTTCCAAAATGCGGTCAGACAGCGTCGACTTTCCATGGTCAATGTGGGCAATGATGGAGAAATTACGGATTTTGGAGATGTCCATGGGCAAAATTGAGCCTACCTGTGGCGGTTGGTGACGGCGGTATACACCGCTAGCCTTGTTCAAC
This sequence comes from Ilumatobacteraceae bacterium, assembly GCA_032121425.1. Lineage (GTDB taxonomy): Bacteria > Actinomycetota > Acidimicrobiia > Acidimicrobiales > Ilumatobacteraceae > UBA2093. The sequence goes on from JAUMDU010000216.1 coordinate 3,731, forward strand.
GTGGCAAACATTAAGAGCCAGAAAAAGCGCATCCTCACCAACGCAAAGTCGGCCGACCGTAACAAGGCTGTCCGTAGCGAAATCAAGACCCGTACCCGCAGTGCATTGAGCGCAGCTGGTACCCCAGAGGCAGATGCCGCATTGAATACCGCAGTGCAGCGCATCGACAGCGCCGCCGCAAAGGGCATCATTCACCCAAATGCTGCAGCACGTCGCAAGAGTCGCTTAATGAAGCGCCTCAACGCCGCGAAGTAATTCGCCCACCTGTTGTTCCGCCCAACCGGGCAAGACGCGCAACGAGTACTTCCATCACCATTTCTGGTGTCCAATCCTTGCCACCACGCAAATCCACATCGGCTGTTGCAATTAAAGCCATGGCTTTGGAAATGCCCGCACTTCCTAAACGCTGATATTGCTCGAGGACTTTTTTTGCCGTAAAGGCCTTTCCTCCCAAAATGGCCACAGCATCATCTGCAGTGCGCACTCCACGCCCATCGATTTTCATCATCTGGGCGTATCTATTTGCCAGCAATGCAAGGATCTGCATGGGATGGGAATCAATCATCATGCGATGCAACATTTCCAGTGCCTTCTTGGCGTCACCGGCGTCAACCGCATCGGTGAGATCCCATGGGGCCACACTTCCCGCTTCACCGAGAAATACCTCAACATCGGTACGACTGAGTTTGGCGCCCTCGCCATAGGCAGATGTGAGAGTGGCAACAAGGCCCGATACGCGTGCATGGTCTCCGCCGAACCACAACGCAATGATGCGAGCAACATCGGGTGCATAGCTAAACCCAGCCTCAACAAGTCGCTCCTCTACCCATGAGATGCGCTCTTTTTGACCACTCACCACAGTGGCTCCAATGGTTTGTGCCTTGGCACGCTTGCACGCATCAGCAATCACCTTGGGCAACTTGCCAGTGACTGTCAGAACTAGATCCACTTCAGGAATACATGCATCAATGGCTGAGACGAAAGCATCTACAAAGCCAGCGTCGAGATCTTGCAAGTGACGCACCACAACAACTTTGCTCTCAATAAACAAAGACATCGTGGTGAGTGCATCGGCCACTGGACCCATAGAAAAAGATGATTCAGCACAGTCGAAATCGTCGACCATCATGGATCGGTCATTGTTGCCTACGAGACGGTCCACAAGACTCGTCATTTCGAGACTGATCAAAGTTTCATCGCCTGAGATGAGGTACACAGCCATTCCTCTACCCTGCCACATGCGCCACTACAGAACCTGATGCGTGAGGTTTTTTGACCGTTTCCATAGTCCGAACACCACGATGAGCACCCCTGTCCACGCCACTGCATGCAGCCAACCCGTCGGGGCAATGGCCGAAGAAAAACGCGCCACGGCATCTACCCAAGCCACAGGCATCGTCAGCACCGCACCTACTGGATCTGCCAAGACAGGAAATACTGCAGCAAGTACCGCCAGAGGCAACCCAATAGTCATCACTATGCCTGCAACTGGGATAGCAAGTGGATTGGCCACCAAGGAAACCACTGGAACAGTTCCAAATACCAGTAACGACACTGGTGTTGTTCCCACTTGTGCTGCAAATGTTGATGCAAGAGTTTGAACCGCTGAAAAAATCTCCCCGGTGCGCACAGCGAGCCATGCAAGACCTGCTGTTGCCCCCACAGACAGTGCAAACCCCACGCTCCACGCCAACATCGGATCAATCATCAACAACACCATCACGGTGCATGCAAGCACTGTGCGCGTACTGGCCTCTTTACCCAACAATCCATATGTAGCAACCATGCCCGCCATCACTGCAGCACGCGTAATAGATGGCTCACCACGCGTGACAACAACGAACCACGCAATCACCCCAATTGTGATTCCCCACGACACAAAACGAGGTCGACGCGAAGTGAGGGGGCGAATAAGCAACAACAAAAACGCAACGTTTTGACCAGAGACTGCACACAGATGCGATAAGCCACTTTGGCGAAAACGTTGCACCATTTCTTCGGGTTGCTCTCGATCATCACCCATCACAAGTCCGAGGAACAATGAGCGATATTCACGCGACATTGATTGAGAACCCTGAGTGATCACTCCACGCATACGGTTTGCTGCACGAATGAAATGGGTGCCTTCAAGAAAGTTTTCCGAGACTTCATCAAGATTCATACGACCTACGATGTGTTTCACACGGTCGATGCGTGCAAAATTTCCGGTGAGCGGTCCACACGTTCCCGACACATACACCGATTGGCCACTTAATCGTTGAGCAAGGCGGCGACCTGCCATGCCGTAAGCGCTCACGCGATATCGGCGGTTATCGAGCTCTAGAACAACTGCAGTTCCCGCAGAAAACAGTTCCGGATCACTGCGTAGTGTGGCAACACCGTCGCATGGTCCCTCGATGGGCGCAGCAGCACTATGCCACCCAGAGGCACCACCCGCAAGACCAGCTACCAACACAACGCCAAGAACAACTACAGATGAGAGATTGCCTTTCATCAATAGAACAAGACACATACCTGCACTCACTACAAAAAACCATCTGCCAGATGCGAACGAGGGCAGATACTCGCCTGCAAATGTTGCGCCCCACAACACCACCGCCAGGAGCACCCACATCGTGGTTGACACATGGTGCCCACGAAGAGATGCCCCCGCAACATACGATGTCAGGGTGTCTTCTGTGCCTTCTCGCGATTTATTGCCCGGAGGCATTTTCTCTACTCGCCGTCAGGTGCGACGCATTGGTGGTCTGATGGGCATTGGTGTCGCAGTAGGTCTGTGGTTGACCGGTGTGATTGCCGAATGGATATTGCCGGGCATTGTGGGTGGCGCGATTTCTTTTGTACTGATGGTGATGGCATTGCCCGTGATGCCCATTTTGGGTATGCCTGCAGTGGGTGGCAGTAGTCGCTTGCTGTGGGCAATGGCGATAAGTGCAACGTTGTGGTGGATTCTTGGTCAAGTAGTGGCTTTCCGTGTTGCGCAACGACCAGTTGTGGGTTGGCGCGAATGGGTAAAAGAGTTTGTGACTTTGAGTCTTGGATTGTGGCTCGGTGCTGCAATGGCACTTGCCATTGGTGCGCTCGCCTTGGGTGCTTTGTAGCCAACTATTCACAGGCCACAAAAACTCACAGCACATAAAGGTAGTTATTACGCCACGGTGACAAGATCGCGTATTGCTGCAAGTTTTGCTGGCCCAATTCCTGCAACATTCAACAAATCTTCTACACGGGAGAATTTTCCTTTTGACGAGCGATAGTCGATGATGGCCTTTGCCGTTGCGGGACCCACACCAGGCAATGCATCAAGTTCAGTTGCAGTTGCGGTATTGAGATCTATGAGTGCGTTGCGCGATTGTGACCCACCTTGTTGTGAAGGTGCACGAGACGTAGCAAGAGTTGTGGTGGGACGATGACGCGGCGCAATGGTGGGCGATGTCAAGCGTGCAGTGCGACCTGGAATAAAGACTTGTTCTGTATCTACTAACACTTGTGCAAGATTGATACGTTCCAGGTCTGCGTCAGATTTTGGTCCACCTGCTGCAGTCACAGCATCAACTACGCGAGCCATTGGCGCAAGCCGGTACACACCTGGCAAATTCACTGCACCAGCGACATGCACTGTCACAAATGAAGGTGCCGATGTTGTGTTTACTGCGGGAAGTGTTGCAAGTGGAATGGATGCTTCAATAGGAGCCTCGGTGGGCCGAAGAATGAGCCACAACACAACGACAGTTATTGCCCCACTCACGACAGCAGACATCACACGACGTAGTCCAATAAAGGCAATCCAATAGCGGGCCTTGCCCCATAGTTGTACCAATGTCTCGCGATTCATTGCCGCCATGTGGAAACAGGCAGTTACGCGACGGAAGATTTAAAACAGACGCGCCGTGAGAAGTTTGCGAAACTTGGCAGTACGGGGATCTAGTGGCCCCATGGTTTCGAGAATGTCAAGAAATTCTTGACGCGCGTGTTCGTCATCTTTCACACGATCCAACAATGACATCAACTCTTCGTCGTAGTTGTCGACCGGATTCAACGACAATCGAGCAGTGGCTGCAATATGTCGTACACGATCTGTTTCGGGCAATCGTGTGAGCAGTGTTAATGCTTCTTCTGCACCGCCAGTGCGCACCAAATACTCTGCCAATGAACACACGGCGTCTTCGTTGCCCGGCGCCAGTGCCACTGCATCACGCAAGGAATCTTCCGTGCCCTGTGAAAGGAGTTCATTCACACGCACCGACGTGGGGTCGGGCAAAAGCGCACGTACCAATTCTTCGATGACATGTTGTGGCTGACCGCCTGCAAACCCGTCTACCGGTTGACCACCTTGGAAGATCAAAACAGTTGGAATGGACTGGATGCCAAATGCTTGAGAAAGGCCTGGGTTTTCATCCACATTGACCTTTGCCAGCACCACTTGGCCATTGGTGGCATCTGTGGCGTTTTCCAAAATAGGAGTCAAGGTTTTGCATGGTCCACACCATGGCGCCCAGAAGTCCACAATCACGGGTGTGGATAACGACCGTTCCACCACATCGGCCTGAAAAGTTGCATCTGAGACGTCTAGGGCCATGTGGGCACGATACAGGTAGTTTTTGTATGGTGACTCTTCCTCATGGCATTAGCGAACACGTCGAGGGCTGGCTGACATCTCAGATTCCTGGTGCCACTGCCCCGTTTCAGTACACCCAAATCGCAGGTGGCCACTCCAATCTCACCTTCAAAGTAGACGACTCACACGGACATCATTACGTCTTGCGTCGCCCTCCTTTGGGCCATCGTTTGGCGAGCGCCCACGACATGACACGTGAATACAGAATCATTGCGGGCTTGTCTTCCAGTGCAGTGCCTGTTGCGCCCGCACTTGGTTTATGCACCGATGAATCCGTGAATGAATTGCCTTTTTATGTCATGTCGTTTGTTGATGGGCATGTCATCCGTGACAAGGCATCGGCCGAGACCATTTTGGGTCCCGCGGGGTGTCAACGAGCAAGCGAATCCATCGTGGACACGATGGCTGCCATTCATGCCGTTGATCTCGATGCTGCAGGACTATCAGACCTCGGTCGCCACGAGGGTTACATCGCACGCCAGTTGAAGCGTTGGCACGGCAACATTGTGGAACAACGCACACGCGAGTTGCCATTGGTTGATTCAGTATTTGAAGAACTCTCTCGACGCATTCCCGACCAAGGACAAGCAACTTTGGTGCACGGGGACTATCGACTCGACAACTGCATGGTGGATGCACAGGGAAATGTCATTGCAGTTCTCGATTGGGAGATTTGCACTCTTGGTGACCCGATGGCAGATCTTGGATTATTGATGGTGTATTGGACGGGACCTACAGATACAGCTAGTGCATGGTCGAACCCTGTGAATACAGCTGAAGGTTTTTACAACCGCAAAGATCTTGCTCAACGCTATGCACAAGTGTCGGGGCGCGACATTTCTCAGTTGGATTTCTATGTGGCATTTGCATATTGGAAACTTGCATGCATTTTGGAAGGTGTCTATGCGCGTTACCTCGGCGGTGCGTTGGGACAAAAAACTGCAGAAGAACTTGAGCCATTTGCACTTCAAGTAGATGGTGCAGCACAAATGGCCGCGAACACTTTGGATGCACTCCTATGACATCGTTCCCTGGCGGTTTTCCTTTTACTGTCAATGGTCAACTTCCCACATTGAATGCACCTGTCTTGATTGTGATGTTGTCGGGATGGATCGATGCAAGTGGCGCAGCCAGTGCAGCAATGGAATATTTAGTGGAGTCAAGCAAGGCAGAAATGATTGTGGAGTTTGACCCCGACACATTCATGGATTTTCGTGCGCGTCGTCCCGTAATGGAACTACGCGAAGGCGTGAACACATCAATTGTGTGGAACACACCACAGATCAAAATGGGCACTGACGCTACGGGAACACAGTTCTTAATGTTGACGGGCCCAGAACCCGATACGTCTTGGAATCTTTTCGCACGAAGTGTTGCAGGCATTGCCGAACAACTCGGTGTGGTGAAAACAATCGGTATGGGTGCCTACCCATTTGGTGCTCCACACACCCGTGCAGTGGGACTCACAGCAACTTCGCCCGACCCCGCCATCATTGAACGACTCACTTTGTCCAAGAACTCACTTGACGTGCCTGCAGGTATTGAACCTGTGATTGAACACAGCCTGCACAAGATTGGTATCGCATCGATGTGCATCTGGGCTCAAGTGCCCCACTATGTGGCCTCTATGGCCTACCCTGCTGCCACTGCAGCATTGTTAGAAGCAGTCTCTATGGAGACCGGTCTCACATTGGATGCCTCACGATTTAGTCGCGAGGCAGGTGTGCAACGCGAACGACTCGACCAGTTGGTCTCCAACAATCCTGAACATCAAGAGATGCTCCACAAATTAGAACAGTCCTATGACGAGGCAATGTCAGGGTCTGGTCCAATACCAGTGACCAGCATGGACATCCCTACAGTGGATGAAATAGCCGCAGAGGTGGAACAGTTCCTCCGCGATCAACAAACCGGAGGATGACATGAAAGTCGATAGTGGTTTTGGCTCACAACTCACCCAAGTACCCCAAAGCGCTCGCGAGATTGAAGCGGCGGGCTATGCAGGTGCATGGACTGCAGAGACATCACATGATCCTTTCTTTCCCTTGTTGCTTGCAGCAGAACACACCAAGACTTTGGAAATTGGCACATCGATTGCTGTGGCGTTTGCCCGCAACCCGATGACGCTTGCCAACATCGGCTGGGATTTGCAGTCCTACTCACAGGGTCGCTTCATGCTGGGATTGGGAAGCCAAATTAAGCCGCACATCACGAAGCGATTCTCCATGGAGTGGAGCCATCCTGCAGCACGCATGCGCGAGATGGTGTTAGCGATGCGAGCCATTTGGGATACATGGCTCAATGGAACACCTTTGAACTTTCGCGGTGATTTTTACACACACACCTTGATGACACCTTTCTTCACTCCTGATGCTTCCGAGATGTCACCGTATGGGCCGCCCAAAATCTTTTTGGCCGGCGTGGGTGAATTAATGACCGAAGTTGCAGGCGAAGTATGTGATGGGTTTTTGTGTCACGGCTTCACCACAGAGAAGTACTTGCGCGAAGTAACTATGCCCGCTCTCGCTCGTGGACGTGCAAAGGCTGGCAAAACCATGGAAGGCTTCGAAATTGTGGGGCCATCGTTCGTGGTCACTGGCACCAACGAAGACGAAATGAAAAAAGCCTCGGATGGCACACGTCAGCAAATTGCTTTCTATGGTTCCACTCCTGCGTACCGTGGTGTTCTTGAAGCACACGGTTGGGGCGGCTTGCAAGATGAACTCAACACATTGTCCAAGACTGGCAAGTGGGTGGAGATGGGAAATCTCATTACCGATGAGATCTTGAATACGTTTGCCGTTGTTGCAGAGCCAGAAAAGATCGCACCAGAGCTTTCGCGCCGTTATGGAGATGTGATTGACCGCATCAGTTTTTATGCGCCCTACAAGGCAGACCCAGAACGTTGGCTGCCAATTATCGATGCGCTGAAAAAAGCCTAAGCGCTATTCAAAATTGGGGCGGGCGCGCAATGAACGTTTCAGCTCTGCCATGCCGCTAGAGGTAGCGATTGTTTCAATTGCATCCCATAGGCGCACCGCTTCTTCTCCACGAGGAATACCGGCAATCACTGGCCCGAAAAACGATGCTTCTTTCTTGCCGCCTGGGTGAAAAGTAAGAATGGGAGTTCCTACATCTTTTCCTGTGCGCTCGAGTGCTAACTCTGTTTCACTGCGAATGAGATCATCGTGCGCATCGTTATCGACATGCGTTGCCCACTCGCTCGGTAGACCTGCAGCAGTCAGCAATGAAGCGACATGTGCCGTGGGATTAGCCACCATTGATTCGCGTTCTTGACGATTATGAAAACTCAACCCCAATGCTGTGTATACCGCAGCCACTGCGTCGTTTCCCTCGGTTACACGTGCGTGTGCAGCAACGCGCAGTCCCATAGTTCCTGCAGCGTGTACCTCTTTGTAGCCAGCCGGCATTGAGGCATAGTCCATTTTCTCTTCGTTCAAAAAACGCAACGAGATAAAACGCCACTGCACGTCATAGTTACGCAAACCCTGCACTTCTGTCACCCAACGAGACGTGATCCATGCCCACGGGCATACCGGATCAAAAAAGAAGTCGACGTCTGCCATGGTAATTAGACGCGTGCGATCTCTCGCTCTTCGAAGGTTTCAATCAAGTCGCCTGGCTTCAAATCTTGGAAGTCGGACAGACCGATACCGCACTCGAAGCCCTCGCGCACTTCGCGTACATCTTCTTTGAAGCGACGCAATGACTGAATAGAGCCCTTCCAAATGATGGTTCCCTCACGCAAGAAGCGCACCTTGGTTCCACGTGTAATGGTGCCCGTGCGTACGAAACAACCCGCGATTGCGCCAAGTTTTGGCACACGGAAGATTTCGCGCACTTCGGCTTCGCCTGTGACTACTTCTTCAAATTCTGGTGCCAACAGACCAAGCATTGCTCGTTCCATATCTTCCAACAGTTTGTAGATGATTTCATAGGTACGAATTTCTACATGCTCAGATTCAGCTAAGTCACGTGACTTGCGATCTGGACGCACATTGAATCCGATGAGCGTGGCATTTGTTGCAGCAGCCAAAGTGATGTCGTTTTCAGTGATTCCACCTACGCCACGATGCACAAAAGCCACCTTGACTTCGTCACGTTCCATCTTGCGCAAGCTTTCGGTTACCGCTTCCAACGAACCGTGCACGTCGGCTTTAATCACCAAGTTCAGTGTTGCCACTTCACCTGCTTGAATCTGAGTGAAGATGTCTTCCAACTTCACACCGCGTTGAACACGAGCATCTCCGCGTTGATTCAGAACTCGCATGCGCTGTTCACGAGATTCGGCAACAACGCGTGCTGTCTTTTCATCGGGAGCTGCACGGAATTCATCGCCTGCTTGAGGAGTCATGGAAAGACCCAACACCTGTACCGGTGTGGATGGGCCGGCTTCTTTGATTTGCTCGCCACGTTCGTTAATAAGTGCACGCACTTTGCCCCATGCAGCACCGGCAACAATCGGGTCACCCACTTTGAGTGTTCCCTTATCGACCAACACTGTGGCAACAGGTCCACGACCAATGTCGAGGTTTGCTTCCAGCACAATTCCCTTAGCGCGACCGTCAGGGTTTGCCTGCAGATCTTCCAACTCGGCAACAACATTCAACTGTTCCAGCAAGTCATCTACGCCGAGGTTTTGCTGTGCAGACATCTCCACCACAATCGTGTCGCCACCCCAGGCTTCGGGTACGAGTTCGTACTCGGCAAGTTGTGACAAGACGCGTTGTGGATCAGCGTTTTCTTTGTCGATCTTGTTGACCGCAACAATGATGGGCACCTCTGCGGCACGCGCATGATTAATGGCCTCAATTGTTTGAGGCATCACGCCGTCATCGGCTGCAACCATCAGCACCACAATGTCGGTGACTTGTGCACCGCGCATACGCATCTTGGAAAACGCAGCGTGACCTGGAGTGTCGATAAAGGTGATCTTCTTACCGTCTTTCACCACTTGGTATGCACCAATGTGCTGAGTAATGCCGCCTGCTTCACCTGCAACAACGTTTGCCTCACGAATACGGTCAAGCAATGTTGTTTTACCGTGGTCAACGTGACCCATCACAGTGATGACAGGTGGACGTGGCTGTAACAATTCTTCGTCTTCATCGTCGGAATCATCGAACAGTGCTTGCAGTTCCATCTCTTCTTGTTGACCTGGATCAACGAGAATGATCTCTGCTCCCACTTCAAGGGCGAACAGTTCCATCTGATCGTCGCCCAAACTCATGGTTGCGGTGATCATTTCACCGTGTTCCAACAAGTAACGAACGACGTCTGCTGCTGTGCGATTTAACTTGGGTGCAAATTCTTGTGCAGAAGACCCACGCTCCACCACGATGGTGCCTTCTGGAACAGGGGCATTGCTGTTGGTGTATTGCGTGAACTGCGGCTGCAATTCTTCAAATTCTCTACGACGACGTGCACGTGATTTCTTACGTGGTGCACGACGTTGACCATTGCGTGGACCGCCAGGACCGCCACCGCCGCCAGGACCGCCGCCACCAGGACCGCCGCCTCCAGGACCGCCGCCGGGGCGTGGACCACCAGGGCCACCTGCGCCACCGGGTCCACCAGGACGAGGGCCAAAACCAGGGCGAGGACCACCAGGGCCACCAGGACGAGGACCACCGGGGCCGCCTGTGCGTGGACCGCCAGGACCAGTTCTAGGACCACCAGGACCAGTGCGCGGACCACCAGGACCTGTGCGCGGACCACCAGGACCACCAGGACCAGGGCGAGAGCCAGGGCCAGGTCGGAAACCTGCACCCGTGCGACCTTGAGGCGCACTACCTGGCGCAACTCTTTGGCCAGGAGGAGGAGGAATTGGACGACCAGAAGGAGACATGGGGCCAGGTGGTGGCGGGATTGGACGACCACCTGGTGCGCCTGCAGTGCGAGGCGGCATACCTGGAGGAAACCCAGATGGAGGTCGACCAGCCGGTGGAGCTGGACGCATTGTGGGCGGCTGATTAATAGGGGGACGTGGAGTACCCGTAGTGGGGCTTGGCCGACCACTAGAGATCACACGTGATTCGCCACCCGATGACGCAGCAGGCCTCTCAGACACAACGGGTGCAGCAGGTGCTTCGGGTTCGTGAACTGGTTCCGAAACAACAGGTGCCACAACTTCAACAGCGCGCTCCACTACTGGCTCTGGTGCCACAGGTGCAGGCGGCGTCTCCACAACAACTGGTGCTTCCGCCACTACTGGCGCAACAGGCGCTGGGGCAACTTCAGGTTCTACAGATTCAGGCGTTGCTTTTTTCGCAGCAGCTTTTTTCGCAGGAGCTTTCTTGGCGGCAGTCTTTTTCGCAGGTGCAGCAGTATCAGTTCCACCTTCACCATCAGCATCTACTT
>JAUMDU010000217.1:0-5826 GCA_032121425.1 Ilumatobacteraceae bacterium
CGACATTGGTGAATTCCTTCTCGGTGGGTAAAGGTATTCTGTCGATCCTGCTGGCGCATGCTCTCAGCACCTCACAGTCATCTGTTGATGACGTCCTCAAGACACATTGGCCAGAGTTGAAAGAATCACCAATAGGTCCAATCACAATCAAGGATCTTGGCGGACACAGAGCCGGACTACCCGCCCTTTCCACAACATTGTCAGAACAAAACCTCTACAGCTGGCCCCAAATGATTGCGTCTCTTGTTCAGCAAAAACCATGGTGGGAACCTGGCGCATCCCATGGCTACCACGTCAATACCTTCGGTTTCCTCGTGGGAGAACTCATTTCCCGAATACGTAACACCACACATCAACAGCTGTTGCAACCTCTACGAAATTTCATTGGTGAAGAGATGTACTGGGGTGTCCCCTCGGAACAATTACATGATGTTGCCACTTTGTACTGGCATGACATGGATCAGCAAAGAGAAACACTAAAAACATTGTCCGAAGCATCTATGCACGTACTCGCCTACAGCAACCCTCCAAATTTCTCAGGTATGGGTGCTGTCAACAGCACTGCCTGGCGTAAAAGTGTGCACCCAAGCACCAATCTTCATGCAACATCTCGTGCGGTTGCACTTGCCTATGAATCTGTGCGTAGCACGGCACTCGGAATACACCCCGTAGTGCTCGAACAGACAACTACCACCGTGTCACAAGGAACTGATGAAGTGTTAGGTGCTGACACACATTTTGGAGTGGGATTTCAACTGCCGACTGCAACACGCAGATTTGGTCCGCACAGCGAGGCATTCGGACACTACGGGGCAGGCGGTTCAATGGGATTTTGTGATCCTGTATCGCAGATATGTGTGGGATACGTGATGAACCAAATGGGACGCGGTTGGCAGAATAGCCGTAATCAATCTCTCATAGATTCCATCTACACATGCCTCTGACAACATAGAAAGAGTTACTTACTGCGAAGATGAAAGCGTGAGTAATCCGCAGATAGCAAATATCCATCCTGGCGAACTCATGAGGATCAAACCTTTTCGTCTGTTGTGGACAAATAGTTTCCTCTTTGTCTTGGTGCAAAGTACCCAGAGATTCGCCTTTGTGTGGCTAGCGCTAGAACTTGGTGCACGCTCCGATATCAACGGGGTGATTCTTTTTGTTATGGGCATACCTGCGCTTCTTATCTCTCTACCTGTGGGAGTGATGAGTGATCACCTGAATCGCAAGACACTTTTGTTGGTGAGTCAACTGGGAGCACTTGCCACAACTATTGCTATTGCATTCATGGTAAGCGCCAACATGATGACGATCTCTTGGGCGATCGGTGCATCCTTTGCCGCGGGAATTTTCATTGCATTGGGAACCCCAGTGCGTGCTGCCGCGATCCCTACTTTGGTGCCGCAGGATAAATTGATTGGCGCAATCGCAGTCAACACCATTGGAATGAATATTGGCTTAATCCTTGGCCCTGCTACCGCTGGTCCAGTTATTCGCATTTGGGGCATACAAGGCGCATTTTGGTTGCAAGCTGTCTTGTATTTCTTGGGATTCATTGCACTGCTGCGTTTACAGTTGCCAGCCGGGGTTAATCATGAGAGAAAGAGTCTTCGCTGGGAGATTCTGGAGGGAATTAAGTTCATTCACAGTCACCAGGCAGTACGTTCATTCTTCGTTCTCCTGTCATCTTCAACAGTATTTATGATGGCTCCATGGATCGTATTGGGTCCACAGCTAGCCAAAGAGGAAGCAGGAGCCACTGCAACTCAGACCACAATCATGTTTGCTCTTTTGGGAGTTGGACAATTTGTGACATCCCTCTTCATCTTGCGTTTTAATCAACTATTAGTGCGTAAAGGCCTCTGGTTTATGTTGGGTCTGTGTTGGGGCTCTGCAGTGCAAATCCTTCTTGGTCAAAGCACATCAATCGTCATGATGAGTGTGTTCTTATTCATGTGGGGTGTTGGTGGCGGTCTATATATGAATCTCAATCAAACACTGATTCAAAACAACACACCACGCGAAGTGATGGGGCGAGTCATGGCAATTCATTCATTATTGATGAGCGGTCTAGCACCCGCTGGGGCACTGCTTGTGGGGCTCATCGCGCGCCAAGTTGACTCTGCACCTTTAGTTTTTTCTGCTTGTGGTGCCGCGATGATGGCATCTACCCTGTACTTTCTGACAGCGAAACCACATTTACGGCCAATGGCCTAGATCAGTCCTCAAGATGCAGCATGATGGTGTCGGCATCAGAGTTGGGTCCCATTCGAGAAACACACACAACAATTCTTTGGCCCGACAAAATGAGATGTCTATCTCTGGCACCTTGTAAACCATCGGAAATAGCTGATGTGATGTCTTCGACCCGTTCGACAACTATTGGCCACACTGCGCGACACACCGACAAAGCACGTGCGGCTGCAATGGTGGGAGTTATTGCAACTATCGGAGTATTGGGTCTACACGCCGCCAGCAAACCCGCTGAATAACCCGTATTGGTAATGGACAAAATCCGGTCGGCATTGATGCGCTTCGCCAATGCTGCAGCAGCAGCGGTGACGGCAGCTATCTCAGGATTTTCATCGGCAAACCAGTTAGGCATGGACACGTCTTGCTCGGCTGCCTCACAAATGCGCGCCATGGCTCGAACTGCACCTACCGGATCCACACCAATTGCTGTCTCGGCTGAAAGCATTACCGCGTCGAACCCATCGCGAACAGCCGCAGATACGTCAGACACCTCAGCACGAGTGGGACGCGACGAATGAATCATGGATTCAAGCATCTCAGTGGCACAAATACTCACAGTTCCACTCTTCAGGGCCGACAAAGCAATTGCGCGCTGCGCAGAAGGTACCTGTTCATAAGGAAGTTCAACTCCCAGATCACCGCGCGCAGCCATCACGCCATCACTCACCGCACATATCTCATCAATTAATTGCAACGCTTGCGGTCGTTCAATCTTTGCGAAAATTTTCGGGCCTTCTCCCGCCAACTCGCGAACCTCTTCCACATCAGAGGGTTGCTGCACAAATGACACGGCAATTATTTCCACACCCATGGTACGTGCAAGCTCGATATCATCACGATCCTTGACAGACAACACGCTTCCCGTCATCACTGTGTCCGGAAAGTTCACACCCTTGCCGCGAGCCAGTTTTCCGCCCTTGATGACCTTGAGACCAACTACATCAACATCAATTGTTTCAATCTGAGTCTGTACACGCCCATCATCAAAAAGAACGCGCTCGCCTACGTTCATCGCCATATGAAATGACTCATCACTTTGACTCAGGCCCAAGTCATGGCGTTTCATCTCAATCACAGAGCCAGTGGACAATGAGACATCTGTTCCCATAAATCTCAACTTCGGCCCTTGAATATCGACCAAAATCCCAGCCTCGGGCGCCACCTTACGAATACTGAGAATGTGCTCTTTCAACGATTCTGTAGAGAGATGCGAACAGTTCAAGCGGAAGACTGATACGCCCACCGCGTGCAGCCCAGAGATCATCTGAGTAGAGACAGATTTAGGGCCAATGGTGGCCACGATTTTTGTATGACGCATGCTCATCTCATCTTAGGAAGGACGTAGAGTGCGCGCACTGATACAGCAATGAACAAATGGTGTCGAAGGGGGGACTTGAACCCCCACGCCCAAAGGGCGCCAGCCCCTTAAGCTGGTGCGTCTGCCTATTTCGCCACTTCGACTAGCAAATACAGGTTAGCGAGCCACCCGTATGAAAACACCAACTAGGCGGACAGCAGGAACGCCAGCGCTATCACGGTGAAAATCCAGACGGTTGCCAACACTGCGGTAATGCGGTTGAGATTCTTCTCTGCCGCCGCTGACCCCAATGAGGCACCGCTTGCTCCACCGAACATGTCCGATAAGCCTCCACCTTGGCCGCTATGCAACAGAACTCCCACAATCAGAGAGATCATGGCCACCACATTGACCACGACAGTGAAATAAGTAATCAAAGAACGCACGCGAAAATCCTATCGGCGAAGCCAACGATTGAAAGATTTAGCCCTGATGGAGCCGATATTGGACAATTCTGGCAAATTCATCTGGGTCCAGGCTCGCACCGCCAATAAGAGCGCCATCGATATCTGGCTGGGCCATTAGTTCGGCAATATTGGATGCCTTGACTGAACCACCGTATTGAATGCGCACAGTTTGAGATACATCTTGCCCGAACAGCACTGCCACCTCACGACGAATGGCACCACATACTTCTTGGGCATCTTGAGCAGTGGCTGTCTTGCCCGTACCTATCGCCCAAATCGGTTCGTAGGCCACCGTCATATCAGCCACACGTTCAGGTGCAACCGATGCAAGACCCTTTCGAAGTTGGTCAAGAATGATCTCCACGGTGGACCCATTGTCTCGTTGATCCAATGTCTCACCCACACACAGAATTGGCAGCATTCCATGCTTGAAAACAGCAAGGACTTTCTTGTTCACAATCTCGTCTGTCTCTCCAAAAATTTGACGTCGTTCACTGTGTCCACAAATGACATAACGAACAGTCAACTTGCCAAGAAAAGCTGCTGAGACTTCTCCGGTAAATGCACCTGTGTCTTCAAAGTGGCAGTTTTGCGCACCCAACACGAAACCAAGTTTGTCACCTTCGATAAGAGTTTGAACACTTCGAAGATCGGTAAATGGAGGATGTATAGAAACCTCCACAGCTTCAAAATCATCCTTACCTACAAGAAAGGCCAACTTTTGAATAGTTTGAATCGCCTCATAATGGTTGAGGTTCATCTTCCAGTTACCACTCATCAATGGCTGTCGCTTATTGGGCATTGGGTGCTCCTCGCAGTGCTTGCAATCCTGGCAGGTCACCAAGTTCAAGAAGTTCTAGCGAAGCGCCACCGCCCGTGGACACATGATCTACGTCGTCCTCAAGTTTGAACTGCGCCAGTGCGGCAGCACTATCGCCACCACCCACAACTGTAAATGCTTTGGTGGCTGCCATTGCCTCTGCAACAGTGCGCGTACCCGACGCAAAACGTTCATCTTCAAACATGCCCATCGGGCCGTTCCAAAAAACAGTTCGCGCTTCCATGATCACATCTGAAAAAGCTGCGGCGCTACCTGGTCCAATGTCTAAACCCTTTGCACCATCGGGAAGACGAACACCAAATGTGGCATAGTTGCCGGCCGCGTCGAGCCCGACGATGTCTTCAGGTAGATGAATTGTTCTTCCCGTGTCCAACAAAGATCGACAGACGTCGATTTGGTCACGTTCACACAATGAATCCCCCACGGGATAACCCTTAGCTGCCAAAAAGGTGAAGCACATTCCCCCACCTATGACTAGTGCGTCAACCACATTGAGCAAAGACTCAATCACACCGATTTTGTCGCTTACTTTTGCTCCTCCAAGAACAGCCACAAAAGGTCGTTTTGGCCGATCACGTAACCCAGAAAGAATTTCAACCTCACGCTGAAGCAATCGCCCTGCCGCTGACGGCACAGTTAGTGGCGGGCCAACAATACTTGCGTGCGCCCTATGTGCAGCGCCAAAAGCATCATTGACGTACATGTCAATTCCCTGCATGATCTCAGCAACAAATGCTGAATCATTACTCTCTTCGCCTGAAGAAAAACGAAGATTCTCCATCAGCTCTACACCAGGCGCAAGAGAAGCAAGTCTCTCCCGTAGTGGCGCCACAGAATATTTCTCTACTGCTGAGCCTTTTGGACGACCCAGATGAGTTGCGCACACAACTTGGGCACCCCTTGATGTCAACCATTCGATTGTGGGTAATGCTGCACGTATACGAAAATCGTCGACAATTACTCGCGCA
>JAUMDU010000217.1:5836-7274 GCA_032121425.1 Ilumatobacteraceae bacterium
TTCCAGAAACATCACCTAAATCTTCAAGTGAGGGCAATGAAGCCATGAAAGGCGGCTCCTATTTTCCGACATGGAGGACAAGGTCCACCAAACGATTGGAGTATCCCCATTCATTGTCATACCAACCCAATACCTTGACCATCGAACCGAGACTCATCGTCAAGTCGCTATCAAAAATACATGAATGAGGATTGGTCACAATGTCAGAAGAGACGATGGGCTCATCGGTGTATTCGAGGACACCTTTCAAAGGACCGTCCGCTGCTGCCTTGAACGCGGCGTTCACTTCTTCTTTAGTTGCAGGCTTCTTGAGGTTGGCAACGAAGTCTGTAATCGATCCAGTGGGCACGGGAACACGCAAAGATGTGCCATCCAATTTCCCTTTCATTGAATCCATTACCAAGCTTGTTGCCCGAGCGGCTCCGGTACTTGTTGGAGTGATGTTGATGGCGGCACCACGAGCTCTGCGCAGATCACTGTGCGGACCATCTACAAGTGCTTGATCGCCGGTATAAGCATGCACTGTTGTCATCAATCCGTTCTCAACACCGAAGGCATCATCAAGAACCTTGACAAGAGGAACAAAACAGTTCGTTGTGCAACTCGCATTAGAAATGACCTTATGTGTCGCACGATCGAATTCTTTATGATTCACGCCATACACGAACGTCGCATCAGCACCATTTGATGGCGCAGAGACAATCACCAAGGGTGCCCCTGCCTCCAAATGCATCGCCGCCTTATCGCGATCGGTAAAAATACCCGTGGATTCAATGACCACATCCACTCCCAGTTTGCCCCACGGCAATGCTTTCGGATCTCTTTCAGTCAGCACTTTAAGCACTTTGCCATTCACACTGATGCCGTCGTCAACAGCCTTGATCTCATCGGGCAATACCCCGAGAACTGAGTCGTACTTCAAGAGATGAGCCATGGTCTTGAGGCTTCCCAAATCATTGACAGCCACAATTTCCACGTCGGCACCACGAGATGCAACAGCTCTGAAAAAATTGCGCCCAATGCGCCCAAATCCATTAATTCCTACACGTACGGTCACAGCGCGGCCTTTCGATTCTCGCCCGCCAAATTCTCTAGCGGACCTTTCAATCTTAGTTCGCTAGCACCTCTGAGCGAAGATTGCCCTACAGAGATATGTCCCGATGACTCACACGTGGGTTTTGGCCCTGGGAAGTCAACATTCGACCTAATTCCTCAGAAATCGCCACGGATCGATGGCGACCCCCAGTGCAGCCCACGCCAATGGTGAGATAACTGCGTCCTTCGTGGAGCAATGCGGGCAAAATGACATCTACAAGCGAGGTCACCCGTTCAAGGAATTCCCCAGCCAGTGGTTGATCCAGAACAAATGCTCTGACAGCACTCTCGAGCCCACTGAGAGGACGTAAATCTTCGTTCCAGTGTGGATTGGGGAGAAATC
>JAUMDU010000218.1:0-5328 GCA_032121425.1 Ilumatobacteraceae bacterium
CACTCGCAGTAGGAGCGCCGGCCGTCATTAAAGAGAACAAAGCGCGCCAGGCCGACATCGAGATGGCTGTCAAGGCCTACATCCACAAAGGTGATCGTTTCCGCTCCCAACTTCGTCGCATTGACTAGTTCATTGCCCAAGTCCCAATGGACTCTTATTGATGTCACAGTGCACGCCCATGAGGTGGAGATTGTCTCGGACTTTTTGTGGTCGCATGGCGTTGTAGCTATTGAGGAGATTGACCACGGAACCGACAAGTTGTGTCTGCGTTCAAGTGTGGGTGAGCAACCGCAACAGTTTCTGTCGCTTTTACAACATGCGTTCCCGCAGATCGAATCGGTCATTGTTCATGTAGATAAATCAGTTAGCGAAACATGGCGTCAATATGCGCAGCCCACATGGGTTGAGAAGGATTTCGTCATCGTTCCGCAATGGTTGCCTGCACCCGTTGCTCTAAAGGTTCTCACCATTGAACCACTTGATACGTTCGGTCTTGGAAATCACCCGACAACGATTCTCGCTTTACGCCTCTGCATGAGACACATTGTTAAAGGTTCACAGATTTTTGATTTGGGATCGGGTTCAGGAATCTTGGCAATTGCGACAGCGAAATTTCTAGACTGCACCGCGTTGGCATACGACATTGCATACGGAGCCCAACAAGCACTTCGTCTCAATGCTGATCTCAACGATGTGACTGAGGTGTCATGGAATGAGGGATACCCACAACATCAGATGGATGTCGTGGTGGCCAACATCCTTGCTCCTGTTCTCATTGAGCAATCTGATGAAATCAATGCAACTGTGCGACCAGGTGGGGTAGTGATCTTGAGTGGAATGCGCAATGATCAAATCGACAAGGTGCTGAAAAACTTTTCACAATTCATCCCCATTGATACCGTCGAAGATGATGGCTGGGTCGCAGTAGCTCTTCTTAAAAAAAATATTTAAGAAATATTGCGAGCGCGTACACCGATAGGTGCAATCAAACGGAAACCTGCAGCGTGGCGCTCTTCTTCTGATTCGCCGCCCCAAAATCCATATTCACGATTTCGTCGCGCGAAATCTCGACAATCAGACATCACTACACAGCTGTGACACACCTGACGTGCTTGTGCTTCACGACGCTCGCGTGCTTGTGGCCTTTCAGCAGCAGGAGGAAAAAAGATCGCTGAGAGACCGCGACATTCCGCACGGCCAGACCAGCTTGTGTCATCCCATTCTCTGAATGTGAATAGATCGCCAATGGCCATGGTTGTCCCCCAACTTCGCCGTGCTCTGGAGACAGAATAGCGGAATTTACTGCTCAGTCAATTCTGAGAATTGGACAAAGTTATCCACAGGGGAGAGGGGTTGTAACTACGACAAACCGTGAGCGAGACGCACACCTTGTGCAAAATAGTCCACGTCCTCAGCTGTCGTGTCCCATGAGGTCATCCACCGAACTTGGTGAGCGGACACATCCCAATCCCAAAAGAAACTCCATTTTTGCAATGCGTCCTTTACCGAAGGTTCAACAATGGGGTAGAGGCTGTTCACTGCGGGTCGCACCAATTGCAATGTCTCGATATCAGCCAGTGCCTCATACAAACGCAATGCCATCGCATTGGCATGAGCAGCTGTCTCGATCCACAAACCATCTTCAAGTGCTGCAACAAACTGTGCACTGATAAATCTCTGCTTGGAAGGCATTTGTGTGAACTGTTTACGAATCAATTTTCCTCGAGCACTGTGTTGTGTGCGGGGCAACAACACAACCTCGGCGCCCAACATTGCATTCTTCGTTCCACCAAAAGACACCACATCAACTCCGGCATCAAATGTCAGCGAACGAAATGTAGTGGCGTTACCACCAAGCGCGGCAACTGCATTTGCAATACGCGCACCATCTAGATGCACACGCATCCCAAAGGAATGGGAAACATCACAGATATCCGAAATCTCCTCCGCGCTATACAAAGTGCCCAACTCCGTGGCCTGCGTAATAGATACAACACCGGGTTGTACATGATGAATATTTCCAAGAGCTTGGGCAGCCTGTTCAATATCCGTAACACGAAGCTTGCCATCTACTGAGAGCACATCTTGGAGCTTGGCACCAAGGAGTTTTTCTGGTGCACCTGTCTCATCCACATGGATGTGCGACCACTGCGTACATAGAACTGACTCAGCAGGTTGCAACACATTTCCCAACGCAACAACATTTGATCCCGTACCACCGAACACACACAACATCTCCACATCAACACCGCACAATTCATTGAAAAGCTCATTGGCTCGATGTGAGAGATCGTCATTGCCGTAGGCGGGGACATGGCCATTGTTGGCACGACTCACAGCCTCGACATAACGAGGATGCGCACCACTGAAATTGTCACTGGCAAAAAAACGTTCAGGAGGCGTGGGCAAATTCACCATGCAGACACTATCTGTCCGTATTATTTCGTCATGACGAAATACACCAATGCACCAGAGGAGGGCGAGGAGTTACGTCGTTGTCGTTGGTGCCGACATACATTGGCCACCAAGACCGGCCCGGGTCGCAAGGCTGAGTTCTGCAGCCAGAAATGCCGTCAATGGGATTGGGTCGCAAGACAACGTGCCGCAGATTTAGAACTCTCTGAGAATGAACTCGTCATGACACGAGACGAACTCGACACCTTGAAAGATCAGATATTCGTATTGCATTGTGCGCTGATAGACGCCAAGACGGATTTACAACATGACCGTCATACAAAAGACAGCCTGAGAGAGATATTGAACTGGTTAATGGATGCCGCAGAGCCGGTGGCCGCCGCTTCGCTTACTCCATCTTTACGCCCATAATGTCCGTTATGTAATTTTAATCTTTATCAATAACTGCAGGCTTTATCCCCTGCGAAAAGCCACCTAAGGTGCCCAGATGACCACACGCCATCTCAGTACCGGAGTTTCACAGTCGCAAGTTCTCGAGGAACTTGAATCGTTTCGTAGTCACGATGTCAAATGGCGTGACGGTCGTAGTTTCACACTCGCCTACAGCGCAGGCGCCGAGGCTCTAGCAGTCGCTGAGGAGGCCTACAGGCGCTTCTCAGGCGAGAATGCTCTCAACACCGCGGCGTTCCCTTCATTGCGTCACATGGCCCAAGAAGTTGTAGACACTGTTGCCACATGGTGTCATGGCGATGACGCCACGGCGGGCTTTATGACCTCTGGTGGTACCGAGAGTCTTGTGCTGGTCGTGCGCTCTGCAGTTCAGCGTTTTCGTCGTGAAGGACGATTGACATCAACACCCAACATGGTCTTGCCCACATCTGCTCACGCAGCACTGGAAAAGGGCGCTGACTACTTTTCGGTAGAGAGTCGTCGCGTTGAGGTGGGCTCGGACTGGCGTGCCAACGTGGAGGCAATGTCGGCTGCCATCGATGACAACACAATTCTTATTGTTGGATCAGCTCCCCAATACCCACAGGGAGTTGTAGACCCCATTGAAGCAATTGCTGCTCTGGCAATCGAGCACAACATCAACTGCCACGTTGATGCTTGTATGGGTGGTGTCACACTTCCCTACTTGGAAAAACTCGGAGAGAAAATTCCGTTGTGGGATTTCCGAGTTCCTGGCGTGACGTCAATATCTATCGATCTTCATAAGTACGGATACACCTCTAAGGGTGCAGGAGTGTTGCTTCACCGCAATAAACAACTGCGTAGTGATCAAACATTTGTGACAGACAATTGGCTCGGTGGCATGTACGGGTCTTCTGGAATATTGGGAACCAAATCTGGAGGTCCTATTGCCTCAGCTTGGGCCGTGATGCGTTTTCTTGGTGAGAACGGTTATCTAGACGCCACGCGAAGTTCACGAGCATCAACACAACGATTAGCGGCACACATTGACGCTCATCCTGATTTGGTATTGCGTGCCCAACCAGACTCCACTCTCCTTTCGTTTGGCACGGTAGACGAAAAACGTCATGACGTATTCGCTCTTGCAGACCTGCTGATAGCTCGAGGCTGGTACATGGATCGACAAGGCCCGCCCGCCAGTGTCCATCTCACTGTCAATGCCGTTCACGCCTCGCGCATCGATGAATTCCTCGCTGATCTTGATGAATGTATTGCTGCACTCAATGGGCAATCCGGAGAAATGGGTTCCTACGCCTCCACGGAGTAAGTCGATTCCCTACACCGCACTCCTCAACGACTACGGTGTAGAAAAACATCTGTTTGGGAGAGTGCACAGTGTGCCGCCGAAGGAGCAACCGCCCCGGAATCTCTCAGGCAAAAGGACCAAGCAGATTTCAAACGCTGGAAAGAGAGGGTCACTCCTCCGCCGACGGGGAAAGCCTTCACAGGTGAAGCTCTCAGGCAACAAGGACAGCGGGGGTCAACCATATTGGAGACCCCATGAACACTTCATCGCACTCGTTAACGACACCTGGTTTCTCCCCTAACGATTTTGCCTATCGTCATCTTGGATTAACTGAAGCCGACCGTCGCCACATGCTCGACACCATCGGTGCATCATCTGTCGAAGAACTACTTGAACAGACCATTCCCCAATCAATTCGCTTGACCGAAGCGTTGTCTGTACCGAACGCCATTGCGGAACACGAAGTTCTCACAGTGCTCAAAGAGAAATTCGCCTCCGACTTACATCGCACTTCACTAATTGGCCAGGGTTACTACAACACCATCACTCCACCGGTATTACGTCGCAACATGATTGAAAATCCTGCGTGGTACACCGCCTACACCCCTTACCAACCAGAGATAAGCCAAGGTCGTCTCGAAGCACTTCTAAATTTTCAAACCATGATTTCAGAGCTTGTGGCTTTACCGCTTGCCAATGCGTCGTTATTAGACGAGGCCACAGCCGTTGCAGAAGCAGTCACGATGGCGCATCGAACATCAAAGGGATCATCAGATGTTGTTCTTGTGGATCGCAACATCCACCCACAAACTCTTTCCGTTCTTGCGACACGCCTTGAGCCAATTGGACTCATTATTGAGACAGCAAATATCTCTGAGATGCAGCCACAAGACCACTTCGCAGTGGTGATCTCACTACCGGGAAGCAATGGTGCCCTACCCGATACAGCAACACTGACTCGTGTCGTTGACACCGCTCACCAACACAATGCACTGGCCATTGCTATATGTGACCTGTTGGCATGCACCATTATCGTTCCGCCTGGCGAATTGAATTTTGATATTGCTGTCGGATCATCGCAGCGCTTTGGCGTTCCGATGGGGTTTGGTGGACCACATGCAGCGTTTATGGCTACTCGCTTAGAGTACGCACGCTCCCTTCCAGGCCGACTCGTAGGAGTAAGCACCGACACCGAG
>JAUMDU010000219.1:0-1796 GCA_032121425.1 Ilumatobacteraceae bacterium
CCGATGAAGAACCTCGTCGGCATAAATGTTTCCCACGCCAGCGACAATCTGCTGATTCAACAGCAATGACTTAATCATCCCTGTACGACCTTGGAGTTGTCGACGCAGCACTTCTCCGTTGAACTCGTCACAAATGGGGTCGGGTCCAAGACGTGCCAACTCAGGAAGAACCTCATGTTCATGTAAGGGGTCATAGACAACCACTTCTCCAAAAGTTCTGGGATCAACAAACCACATTTCTTCACTCACTCCTCCACGCGCAGCAAGCTGTAACACCACATGGGTATGAGGTGGTCGAGGTGTGCCTTGCGGTTCGACAAGAACTCGTCCACTCATACGCAAATGAATCATCACTGCATCCCCCGAGTCAAGAGAGCACAAAAGATATTTTCCTCGTCGCCGTGCATCTACGAAAGTTGTGCCCAACAATCCATGTATGACTGCTTCGCGCCCCACTCGGCGCACGGAACGTTCGCGTCCCACTTCAACATGCAAGATCTTTCTTCCCACCACGCGATCTTCAAGACCGCGACGCACAGTTTCTACCTCGGGCAGTTCAGGCATCGTGTTGCGACAACGATTCATAGGCGCCAAGGGCTGCTATTTGTTCAGCAGCTTTCTTTGTTCGCCCAACACCAAGACCAAATTCTTGTCCACCGACAAAAACACGCGCAGTAAACACCCGCTCATGATCGGGGCCTTCGCCTTCGGTGCGATAGTTCGGCACTCCTCGCCCCGTACGGGCGCACAATTCTTGTAGCCGTGTTTTTGTATCAAACATTTCCAAATGTGGAATAGCTTTTTCAATAGCGGGAGTCATAATTCTTTGCACAAACGAAAATGCTGCATCAGAACCGCCGTCGAGATACACCGCACCAATAAGCGCTTCTAATGTGTCGGAAAGAATGGAGGTCTTGTCGTGACCGCCGGCTGCCATCTCTCCTTTGCCCAGCAAAACGAATTCGCCAATTTCTAACTCGCGTGCAATATCTGCAAGTGCATACATATTGACAACACTTCGTCTTAAATCAGTGAGTTTTCCCTCAGGCATGTCGCCGAGACGGTGATACGCAATGTCTGCCACTACCCAACCAAGAACCGCATCACCAAGAAACTCCAGACGTTCGTTAGAACGTTGCTCGTCATTTTCTGCTTGCCAGGAACGATGGAGTAACGCTTCGCGTAGAAGTTCGGGGCGTGAAAATGAATGACCAATTCGGGATGCGCACTCCGCAAGCAGATCGTCATTCATGAGCAAATGAAATTAGCCGTGTGCGCGAACGATGTAATCCACCGCATCGGCAACAGTGCGGAGATTTACCAAATCATCGTCGTCAAACTGAAAATCAGGCAGAGTCTTTGAGAACTCCTGTTCAAGACAGTCCACTAATTCAATGAGGGCAATCGAGTCGGCTCCCAAATCATCTGCAAAAGAGTGAGCTTCACTAATTGAAGACACATCAATTTCCAAAATGTCAGCTAATTGACTTCTTACAATCTCGACAATTGCATTGCGATCTGCCTGTGACATAACTTTCCCCGATCGAGCTATTGCGCGAGACTAGTGGAGATTGCTCGACGGATTGCTTCCACCATGTTGGTCTCCACCATTTCTTGCGCACACTTAATGCCATTCACCATGGCCCGAGCACTGCTTGACCCATGAGAGATGATGCACACCCCGTCAACACCCAACAGAATGGCACCACCATAAGTATCTGGGTCCAACGTTTCATACAACGGCAACAATGCAGGCATAAGCGTGTTTGCCGCCTCGGCATATTCAGGTTGGCCAA
>JAUMDU010000220.1:0-2971 GCA_032121425.1 Ilumatobacteraceae bacterium
CTGTGACCGTGATGTATCGAGTGCGCAAGCTCATGCTGTTTTCACCGTGTAACCCACTCCGCGAATTGTGTACACGAGGCGGCTCTGATTGTTTTCTTCCGTCTTGCGTCGTAGATAACCAATGTAGACATCGAGCGATTTTGAATTTGTTTCAAAGTTGTATCCCCAAATGGATTCATATATTTGTTCGCGGGTTACCACAGTGTTGGGTGTTTCCATGAGTAGTTCCAAAAGATCAAATTCAGTTTTGGTGAGTTGGATATCTCGAGTCCCTCTTTTTACCTCTCGTGTCTGAGGATTCAAGGTGAGGTCACCCACACGTAAGACGATGGAACTTTCTGTGTTGCCGGAACGGCGCAGTAACGCGCGGCATCGTGCAAGGAGTTCATCAACTTCAAATGGCTTCACGAGGTAATCATCAGCTCCTGCGTCAAGCCCGGCAACACGGTCACCTACTTCATGGCGTGCGGTGAGCAACAAAATGGGAGTGGTGATGCCCCGATGTCGCGATTCTTTACACACGGTTAACCCATCAGCAAAAGGCATCATCACATCAAGAACGATGAGATCAAATTTCTGTTGGTCGAGAACTTCGAGTGCGTGGCGGCCATCGTTGACTGCAGTGACGTTGTATTTTTCAAGTTCAAGAACGCGCTGAATGGCCTTGCGGACCGATGGGTCATCTTCTGCCATCAGAACTTTGACACTCTCCATGGCTTCACGGTATCTATATCCCGCAAGGGTTTGAGAATCTTTAACGGATTCTTGCCTTTCTCTTACCTCTCTCATGGAGACTTCTTACCTACGAGGGAGAAAGTGTTCCCAGCCAGGAAAACCTGGAAAACACCCCAAGAAGGAATCCCATTATGAGAACCACATCCCGTTTCACCAAAGTTGCAGTGTCTGCAGGTCTTGTCGTTGCAGTCGGCGCAGGCGTACTTGGAATTACAAGTTTTGCAAGTGCGCAGATTTCTGGTCCGGCACCTGCACCCCAAGTGGTCGAAGTGTCCACTTCAGATGACACCTCACCCACTACCGAGTCCACCGAATCTGGTTCAGTGGAAAGCCAGACCGGATCAGCGTCGGTTCGCATGTCTCCTGTTGCAGTGGCTGCAACAGCATTGGGTATGACAGAAGCAGAACTGCGTACAGAACTTGACGCTGGCAAGTCCATTGCACAAGTTGCTGAAGCAAAGAATGTAGATCTTCAAGTTGTGATTGATGCACTCGTGGCTAAACAGCAAGCACACATTGCTGAACATGTTGCGGAAGGAAAACTGACTCAAGCTCAAGCTGATGCGAAGTTGGTTGATCTTGAAAAGCGCGTGACCAAGATGGTGAATGCAACACCGTTCCCGATGAAGGGTGGCCATGGAGGCAAAGGTGGACATGGTGGCAAACTGGGTCATATCAAAGCAGCATCTAAAGAAGTGGCTGCGGTATTGAACCTCACCACTGCGGAGCTTGTGACTCAACTGCGTGAGGGTAAGTCACTTGCTGCAATTGCAGAAGCACAAAATGTAGAGATCAGCAAGGTGAAAGAGGTGTTGTCTGCGGAGTTCAAAGCTCACCTCGATGAAAAAGTTGCCGCAGGTAAGTACACACAAGCTCAAGCTGATGCGAAGTTGGAAAAATTCGAATCACGTCTTGATGACATGGTGAATAAAGCTCGCCCACAAGGCGGCCAGAAGGGTCGTGGCCACGGCCGCAGCGCTTTCTAGAACTGTTTACAGGCGGCCGGAGTCCAACATTGAGAGGACTTCGGCCGCTCTGTGTTGTACGGCATCAATATCGGAAAGTTTTTGTGCTGCACGAATTTGTGTAGCTATGCGCGGATTGCGCTGAAAGCGATCTGCATGGCGAAGGAGAAAATCCCAGTACAACGTGGTGAACGGGCATGCATCGTCACCCACACGTTTCTTGCGGTCGTATCTGCATCCTTTGCAAAAGTTACTCATGCGGTCTATATATGCACCGCCACCGGCGTAAGGCTTTGTTGCCATCATTCCGCCATCGGCGTGCAGTGACATGCCCACCACATTGGGCACCATGACCCATTCGGCTGCATCAATAAACATCTCCCACATCCACTTGGTCATCTCTTGAGGATTCACTCCAGCGATGAGCGCAAGATTGCCCATCACCATGAGACGAGGAATGTGATGAGCCCAGGCACGTTCGTGCACATCACCCACACAACCCGCCATGCATGCCATGTGAGTTGATGTGGGATTTGTGAAAACGGGAGGCAATGCACGTGTTGCTCCCAGTTCATTCATATTTGCGTAGTCGGGCATCCACAACCAATACAAGCCCCACACATATTCACGCCAACCAATGACTTGACGAATGAAACCTTCGGCCGAAGCAATCGGAACGCGACCTGCATTGAATGCGCGTTGCACTGCATCACATACTTCACCGGGAAGTAGCAATCCATTGTTGAGGTATGGCGACAGCATTGAATGTGCGAGATGCCAGTTGTCGGAGACCATGGCATCTTCGTGCGGGCCAAACATTGGCAAAAGATTGTCAACAAAATGCTGTAGTCGCACCAATGCATCTGCACGCGTGGTGGCCCACACTCCTGTGGGTTGATTTCCAACGGCGTCGTCGGGCAGCTCGGCGATCACCTCGTGGTCAATTGCATCCAACACGCTTGCTGGTGGTGCTGGCCAAGGGCGAGAGCCATCTTTGGGCGGACCTTCACGGTTGTCATGGTCGAAGTTCCACTGACCGCCCACAGGATCTGCACCATACATGAGATATCCCAAACGAGTGCGTTGGCGTCGATAGAAGTCTTCCATTTTGAGTGACTTACGAGTGGAAGCCCACGCTGCAAAATCACCTGATGGTGTGAGGAATTGCTGTGAGGGAACAGTGGCAACGGATAACGAGGTGAGAAGTTGACGCGCTGCGTAACTATTGGGTTCTGATGCAATCACTGTTGCCGGCGCGTATTGAGATACAT
>JAUMDU010000221.1:0-2808 GCA_032121425.1 Ilumatobacteraceae bacterium
GCCATGCGAATGGTCTGCAATGAAGATGAGCAGTAACGGTTGACGGTGACGCCAGGGACATCGTCGAGGCCAGCAAGAATTGCAACCATACGACCAATGTTGAATCCGCCTTCGCCTGCAGGCTGGCCGATTCCCATAATGAGGTCTTCAACATCGGTTGACTGCACTTGTGGCACTTTGGCCATAAGTGCACGAACGATCTGTGCTGCCATGTCGTCGGGACGAAGGTCTTTGAGAGAACCTTTGTTGGCGCGACCGATAGGGCTACGGGCTGTGGCGACGATTACTGCTTCAGGCATGGATTCCTTTCGTGGTTCGCTCTTCGAACCGACCCCATAAGGGTAGTCAGGTTTGCCGGAAAATCTGCCCTCCACTCCCCTCGCTACGCAGTATCGACTCTATTTCTTCTACTATTTCCTCCATGCAGTTGCCCAACGTTCCACTTTCCGACATCGACCTTTCCAGCGAAACTTTCTGGACAGCGTCACGTGAATGGCGCGAGGGGGCTTTCAAGACCCTGCGCGATGAATCCCCCTTCCACTTCTTTGAAGAGACCGTCATCCCAGATTCGCCATTTCCCCCAGGTCGTGGATATCGCGCATTGACCCGCCACGACGACATCTGGCATGTGAGCCGCAATGCGTCACAGTTCTGCAGTGGACAAGGTTCAAACATCGGCGACCTGCCTGTTGAACTGAATGAGTTCTTTGGCTCCATGATCAACATGGACGACCCAAAGCATTTCCGTCTTCGCAGCATTGTTGCAAAGGGCTTTGGTCCTCGCGAGATTGCACGTGTAGAAGATCAAGTAAAAATTCGCGCAGCAAAAGTGGTGGACCGCTTGTTGCAAGATTTTCCTGGCCGCTCATGCGACTTCGTAGAACAAGTGGCAGCGCCACTGCCATTGGAAATCATTTGCGACATGATGGGAGTTCCTGAGTCTGACCATTCAGAAATTTTCCGTTGGACCAATACGATTCTTGGAGTTGGTGACCCAGAGTTCGTCACTTCATACGAGGATCTACTCACGGTAGGTATGGAAATCTTTGCGTACGCACAGGCACTTGGCGAAGATCGCAAAACCAACCCGCGCGACGACATCACGAGCGTCATGATGGCGGCCGAAGTGGATGGCGAAAGTCTTTCCGCTCAGGAGTTCGGTTCGTTCTTTATTTTGCTCGTTGTCGCTGGAAACGAAACAACTCGTAATGCCATCTCACATGGAATGAAGTTGCTAACTGACAATCCTGATCAACGCAAGATTTGGTTCGATGATTTCGATACCCACAACCGCACCGCAGTCGAAGAGATTGTGCGTATGGCTACACCAGTTATCCACTTCCGTCGCACAGCAACACAAGACACAGAGATCAACGGTCAAAAGATTCTTGAAGGCGAAAAAGTGGTGATGTTCTATTCATCGGGCAACCGTGACGAGCGCACTTTTGCAAACCCATATCAATTTGATGTGCGCCGCGAGATTGCGCCTGCACAGATTGGCTTCGGCGCAGGCGGCCCACACTTCTGCTTAGGTGCGAACCTTGCTCGTCGTGAAGTATCCGTGATGTTCCAAGAGATTGCACGTCGCATGCCTACATTGCGCACCGAGGGCGAGCCTGCATACTTGCAAAGCTCGTTCATCAATGGCGTGAAGCGCCTTCAGTGCTCCTGGTAAGAGTTACTCGAAAATCTTCACAACCGCTGACGCGCGAAATTGAGCGAATAAAGGGAGTGAGTGGGTGTTCCGGATTCAATCTGTGACCCGTCCATTGTTCATATCGCTGCACGAGGACAAGCCCGCTTAGTGCCAGATACGCGAGCACCTTCATCACTTGGCTTCGGGAGCGGCCACTAAGGGTTGCGATGTGAGATGCCGATTCCTGGAATGCACTGCGTCCAAGGATGAATAGGACATCGCCCTCTACACCTCTCGTAAATGAATTGAATGGATTGTGCGAGAGTAATGATTCGTTTGCCATGCGTTAGATGTGTACGGCAGTTGGCAAAGTTGTCGCCCTAGCACTGTCGGAAAAACACTCAACCCACAGAACTCCCTCCTCTTGTCACGTTCGGATTAACGACACCAAACCTGATGGTTTTCCAAACACGACAGGGAGTGGGTGTTGGGTGGGTTGCACGGAAAACCGACAACAGCGAATGAGCTACTCGCCCACCATTCGAATATCTGCAACAACAGCCGCATGATCGCTTGGTTGCACTCCACCCACAGCCTCTAGGCCTGCCAACCACATCCGTGTGGGGTTACCAATTGGTCGCGGCCGTGGCCATGACACAAACAAATAATCCAACCGTCGGTTCGGCCACGCTGAATCTTCGATGTACGGATTATCGCGTCTCCATGTGAACCCTGTGCCTTCACCAGCAACTTCCCACATGTCGGTAAACACCAAACCATCGACAGCTGGTTCACTTCGCCCCGTCATCATGCGAATCTCATCTGAATCTGGAACTGCATTGAAGTCTCCTGCGAGCAAAATTGGCAGTTCTACTTCTGGATCATTTCGAAGTTGCGACACAATTCCGCACAACGCTTCACACTGAGCCATACGTGTTGCAGATGCATCAAACTTGTAATCAAGGTGCGTGCACACTGTCCACATGCGGCCAAACGGAGTCTCTATGTGTGCCACCACTGCACGCCTGTAACTAGGCGCACCAGTCACATCTGGCAAACGATGAACTTCCCACGACACAATTGGCCAACGCGACAAGATGGCATTACCCAAACTGACGCCATTGTCGTACCACGGACCTTCCGTGCGGGCGACAAACATATTCATCTCATCT
>JAUMDU010000222.1:0-1661 GCA_032121425.1 Ilumatobacteraceae bacterium
CGTGATTCGCGAAGACCAAGTACGCGCATTAGCTCCACTGATACCAATAGGTGAACGCTTCCTCGACATCATTGATTATCACTCCACTGTGCAGCAGGCGGCTCAAACAGCAACAAAGTGCAATGTGAAATCACTAGTCCTGACTCACTTTGTTCCAGCGATACAACCTGGTGCAGAAGGCGAATGGCACGCAATGGCCGCAGAACACTTCTCTGGTGAGATTGTGATTGGCCCAGACCTTACTTCGGTGGAGAAGTAAGAA
This sequence comes from Ilumatobacteraceae bacterium, assembly GCA_032121425.1. Classification (GTDB taxonomy): domain Bacteria; phylum Actinomycetota; class Acidimicrobiia; order Acidimicrobiales; family Ilumatobacteraceae; genus UBA2093. The sequence continues at coordinate 263 of JAUMDU010000222.1, forward strand.
CTGAACCTCGTGTACTTGTGGCAAGCCAAACGCCACATAGCGCAACAACTAAACCACAGGCAGACAACACACCAAGTTTTTCTTGAAAGAGGATTGCCCCTTCAACGGTGGAAAATGCTGGAGTAAGAAAAAACAAACTGCTCACTTGTGATGCTGCCTGTCGGCGAAGTAGCCACAACATAATGAGAACGGCGGCAATCGACAGCACCCCAATGGCCCACGCCAACGAGAACATGCTGCGTGCGGTCACCGTGAAGTCCCAACCCTCAAAGCCGATTGCACCAACGCCAAGCAGAGCGGCTGTCACAAGGTATTGCCAAGCAGTGCCAGCAAGTAGCGGAGTGCCTTGCGCAAACTTTCGCTGAATCAAAGTTCCTGCGGACATGCCCACTACAGCCACACTCATCGAGATCAAAGCAAACGAAGTGACACCATCGCCGGCTCCGCCTCGTTCGATCACCACAGCAACCACACCAGCGAATCCCAAGACAATTCCTAATGCCTGACGTTGCGAGATGCGTTCATTCAAGAGGACTCTTCCCAAGATGGAAGTAATCACTGGATGCAATGCTGCAATGAGGGCACTGATGCCAGATGGAAGCCCGTGATTGATGGCTATGAAGACACCGCCTAAATACATGGCGTGCATACCCACGCCAACTGCCAACTGCACAGGTAACTGCTTGCGCGACACCTTCATCTCTCGCACCAATCGAGAGACCCCAAATAGCACCACGGCGGCAATCCCCGTGCGGATGGTGAGAAATGTGAACGGGCCGGCATCTTTGGTGCCGTAGCGCGCCACGATGAAACCGGTGCTCCACAGCAATACAAATACAGCCGGGGCAAGTCGCTCAAGGAACCGTTTATCCACCCAATGAGCGTAGGTGCTAGCGCCTTGGCTATGGTCACTTATATGACGAACGAAGAACTTCTCGCAACGGCTTGTCCCCTCATTAATGAGATGGGAGCCGCTTTCTATTTCATTCCTGAAACCGGTGCAATCGGTAAAGAACTCGGCCTTGGTGGCATGGAGTTTTATGTACAAGGTCGTGGTGGCCAACTTGGCGACACAGACGGTCTCGCTGTAGCCGCTGCATTTGGTTACTTCAATCCATCTCTTATTCAGAGCGTGTGGGATGCAGCTTGTGCAAAGGTCTCCCCTCGCGCAGCGGGCACTGCCCACATGTTGGCGTGCGCAAATCTTGGTCGCGCAAAACTCTCGGGAGTTTCAAATATTGATGCGCTCGCTGCTGCGCTCGCCAAGGTAAACAACGCAGCAGACCCAGACGGTCTCGCGTTGTATGCCGCAATTGCAACAGAGCCACTTCCATCAGATGCGCCAGGGCAAGTTATGCAACTCATCGCAGTACTTCGTGAATTTCGTGGCAGTGCACAC
>JAUMDU010000223.1:0-2687 GCA_032121425.1 Ilumatobacteraceae bacterium
AAAGGACGCAGGTCAGCGGGTTCAGAAATGCTGTCCAAAAGCGTCATGGAGGACAAGGCTACTGCCGCTATTGGGCGCCCTTGGGGTGTGGACAACGGTTGATGATGTGCCATTAGATACGGTCAATAGATATGGCACAGATGTTTGATTTGGCAGGAAAAGTGGCCCTCATTACGGGGGGCAACGGAGGAATTGGATTGGGGATGGCTCGGGGGCTTGCCCAGTGCGGTGCAGATCTTGCAATTTGGGGAACTAATGCCGACAAGAACCGTGCGGCCCGTGCCGAACTGGAGACCTTTGGTGTGCGGGTGGTTGATTACGTATGCAATGTGGGAGACCAAGAACAAGTAGAGACAGTGTTCGCACAGACTCTTGACGCTTTCGGTCATGTGGATGCATGTTTTGTGAATGCAGGTGTGGGAGGCAAGGCAGAGAGTTTTGCAACGATGACCGATGATGAATGGCATCGCGTGATGCGCGTGAATCTAGATGGCGCTTTTTATACGGCCCAAGTTGCGGTGCGTGCAATGGTGGCCCAAGGCAATGGTGGTTCTTTGGTGTTCACCACATCAGGGTCTGCATATTTTGGCCAACAACGCGGACAGCATTACGGCGCATCTAAAGCCGGGTTGATTTCCATGATGCGCGCCATTGCGGTGGAACATGCTCGACATGGCATTCGTAGCAATGCCATTTTGCCTGGGTGGATTGAAAGCGAGATGACAGCGCCCGCGCTTGGGTGGGACAAGTTTGTGGCAAATGTGTTGCCACGCGTGCCGATGCGTCGTTGGGGTGACCCAAATGATTTCAGTGGCATCGCTGCATATCTTGCAAGTGATCTCTCGAAGTATCACACCGGTGATGTCATCACCATTGACGGTGGATATCACTCGTTCTAAATAGCGCCACCTGCTGATGGGTGACCAGTTTTGAGTTGTTCAAACTTGTGATCAAGACGTATTTGATTCCAGTCGTGCATTTTCTTGCCGATGAGAAATCCGAATCCAAGAGCAATGAGCCCACCCACGCCGTCAATCCAGAAGTGATTGCCTGTGACCACGATGGTGAACAACGTAAGTGCCGGGTACAACACCACTGCAAGTTTCACCCAACGTTTGCGCGCGAGAGGCAAAATACCGAGGGCTACCCACGAAGCCCATCCGATGTGCAACGACGGCATGGCGGCGTATTGATTGGATGCTTTTGCCATCGCGCCAGAGCTGAAATCCCAGGGGCCACCAAATTCTTCCAAGGTGTCCACAAAACCAAATGATGTTGCGCCGTTGTAGTTGCGAAGTTCATGTTGAATACATGCGCCACCAAAACCTTGTGGTGGGCAAGGTTCATCGAGAAGGCGCGGTGGCATGAGAGGAAACAATGCAAAGCCGATGATGGCAAGACCGGTCATGGCAGCTAGTGCATTGCGATATAGAGGGAACACATCTTTACGGCGACGAAAGAGAATAAAGAACACACCGATGGTGACTGCGAAGTGTGCGGTTCCGTAGAACGTGTTCAACGCTTGTAAGAACCATTCATATTGAAGGAACCATTGCTGAATGGATTCTTCGTGATACAGACCCAAAGCGCGTTCCACGCGGATGACTTTGACGGCATTGTTGAAGGCATGCAGCGGAATATCGTTTTCGCCTACTTCATAGGATCCGAAACGGTTGCGGGTTGCGGTGTAGATGCCGTAGAACACGGCCATGATGAGAATCTCTTTCCACACCCGGGTGCGGTGCTGGCGAAGCTCGTGTTGTTCCGCCGAGGAGGAGACTGTGTCCATGCGACCCCGATTCTATGGCTAGACAATGGCCACTGTGGGCTCCCGATGATTGCCCACGGCAGGTATCGGTAGAATTGCGTCTGTGAGCATTATTGACCTTTCCCACGAATTTGACACCTCGGTTCTGGCTCGAGTCCTCGACAAGGGGCGCTCGACCGGTGCTGGATTTTCCGAGATTTTCGTGGAGGATAAACGCTCCATGGGGGCTGGTCTTGATGACGGCAAAGTGGAAGCAGTCTCAAGTAGTCGAGATTCAGGTGCGGGCATTCGTGTGATTCACGGTGACACCACAGGTTTTGCCTACACCTCTGATCTCACCGAAAAAGGTTTGATGGCCGCCGCCGAAGCAGCTGCAGCCGCAGCTGCCACCGGCACGGGCGGCACACACAAAGTGTCGTTGCAATCCATGTCGCGCCAAAAAGTAAACGACGTACGTATTGCGCCTACATCTGTACCTAAGGCTCGCAAAGTGGAATTGCTCACTATTGCAAATGACACCGCGCGAGGAATAGATGCCAGCATCGTGCAAGTATCTGCCGGCTATTCAGATAGCACTCGACGTATTTTGGTCGTGAACTCCGATGGCGTATTTGCAACAGATGAACAGGTGCGCACCATTTTCCGCGTGACTGCAGTTGCTAACGGCGACACCGGCATGCAAACCGGGTATGACTCACTGGGTCACACCATTGGTTTTGAATTGTTCGATGAAGAAAGCGTGGAAGAACTTGCCGAGCGTGCAGCACGCCAAGCAGTGACAAAGTTGCGTGCACGTCCCGCACCAAGTGGTGCATTGCCTGTGGTCATCAAGCGCGGCTCTGGCGGAGTGTTGTTTCACGAAGCATGTGGTCATGGTTTGGAAGCCGACCTTGTTGCTCGTGGTGCAAGTGTGTATGCA
>JAUMDU010000224.1:0-3291 GCA_032121425.1 Ilumatobacteraceae bacterium
TTCGCGCCTTGATGTGGATTTATCTACAGCTGATCGCATTGGCACCAATATTCCGATTGTCGTGTCCAATATGACTGCAGTGGCAGGTCGGCGTATGGCAGAAACTGTGGCACGTCGCGGAGGACTAGTGGTACTGCCACAAGATATTCCTTTGGACATCATCGCCACTGTGGTGAATCATGTGAAGTCTCGTCATCCAATTTTTGAGTCTCCCATCACATTGGGACCAGAAGACACTTTGGGCGAGGCAATGAGCCTCATCCACAAGCGTTCCCATGGCGCAGTTGTGGTGGTTTCACCAGATAATCAGCCTTTGGGAATCTTCACCGAACATGACGGCGCTGGTTACGACCGTTTCACGCAACTTAAGAATGTGATGAACACCGAGATGATTCGATTCTCCAATCATCAATCTGTTCTAGATATTCACGATGTTCTTGTCGATCAACGTTTGAATTTTGCTCCAGTGGTTGACGATCAAGGCTTACTTGTGGGTGCAGTGACAAGGCGTGGAACCCTGCGTTCCACTATCTATTCACCAGCCGTAGATTCCTCTGGCAAGTTTCTCACATCAGTTGCGGTGGGTATCAACGGTGACCCAGCAGAGCGTGCCAAGGCATTAGTGGAAATTGGAGTTGACGTTCTTGTCATTGATACCGCTCACGGGCATCAAGCATCAATGTTGCGTGCAATCGAGGCGGTGCGAAAAGTCGCACCAAAAACGCCCTTAGTTGCAGGAAATGTCGTCACCAAAGATGGAACAAGAGATCTCATTAACGCAGGAGCCGACATCATCAAGGTTGGGGTAGGCCCTGGCGCTATGTGCACGACTCGCATGATGACAGGAGTAGGACGACCTCAGTTCTCTGCAGTTCTTGAATGCGCAGAGACAGCAAGATCTTTGGGTAAGCATGTATGGGCTGATGGAGGAGTGCGCTATCCGCGTGACGTTGCCCTTGCAATTGCTGCTGGTGCCTCAAGCGTGATGTTTGGTTCTTGGCTGGCTGGTACTTATGAGTCTGCTGCTGACACATTGCGAGATACTGAAGGAAGGCTCTATAAAGAGAGCTTCGGCATGGCATCTAACCGGGCCGTGAAAAATAGAACCCAAACAGAGACGGCTTTTGAACGTGCCAAGAAAGAACTGTTCGAAGAGGGAATTAGCACTTCGCGTATGTATCTCGACAGCCAACGTCCTGGAGTCGAAGACATCATTGATCAAATCGTTGCCGGATTGCGCTCATCGTGCACCTATGCAGGTGCAGCAAGTCTTGAGCAGTTCCACGAACGAGCCGTGGTGGGCGTACAAAGTTCTGCGGGATACGACGAAGGCCGTCCCCTTGGAACTAGTTGGTAGCGGTGACTGCTGTTGCTATTGATGGTCCTGCTGGTGCGGGAAAATCTACAGTTGCGCGTCTTGTTGCCGATGAGATATCGGTGCCTTATCTTGACACTGGAGCCATGTACCGATGTGTGGCACTTGCCGTGCTTCGTCAGAAGATCTCTCAATCTGACGAGTCTGCTGTGGCAACAATTGCAAACACAATCAAGATCACTCTCGATGGTGATGCGGTCTATCTCGATGGAGTAGATGTTTCTTCAGAGATTCGTACGTCCGAGGTGGGGGCTGTTGTCAGTGTGATTGCAGCAATGTCTCCTGTAAGAGATGCAATGAGAAATCAACAACAAAAGTGGATTGCTGCCCATCATGGTGGTGTTGTGGAGGGCCGAGACATTGGAACGGTTGTATTGCCCCATGCTGATGTCAAGATTTTCTTGACGGCATCGGCTCAAGAACGCGCGCAGCGCCGTGTTCAACAAAATGGTGGTGACCTTTTTCAAGTGGCTAAGGAAATTGAGGAGCGCGATCATCTTGATTCGACCCGACTGGATTCGCCACTGCTTCCCGCATCTGATGCGATCCATGTCGACACCACCGGTAAGAGCATCGCAGAGGTTGTCCTTGCGATTGTGCAAATTGTGAGACAGAAAGAGGTGGCTACAAATGGCTGATGTTGAATCCTTTCTAGCTCGTCCCACTATTGCAACGATTATTTCCTACAAAATTATGCGTGCAATTGTGGTGGGAGCATCTGTTGGGTACACGCGTACAAGAGTCGTTGGCCGTCACAACATTCCCCGGAGTGGAGCATTTGTTCTTGCCCCAATTCATCGTTCGAATATTGATACTCCACTGGCTGCCGCCGTGTGTTCACGACGTCTTCGTTTTATGGGTAAAGACTCATTATGGAAAGTTCGTGTTATTGGTTGGCTTTTGTCTGCTTTGGGTGCATTTCCGGTGACACGTGGAACGGCAGACCGGGAGGCATTGAAGCGTTGTATCGCAGTGCTGGAAATGGGCGAACCTCTTGTGTTATTCCCTGAGGGAACTCGGCAAAGTGGACCCACCGTCATGCCTTTGTTTGATGGCGCTGCATACATTGCGGTGAAGGCTGGTGTTCCGATTATTCCCTTAGGAATAGGTGGCTCGGAACGAGTGATGCCGAAGGGTAGAAAAATGATTTACCCACGTAAATGTGTGCTGGTGATTGGTGAGCCTATTACTGCACGTATTGACGAAACTGGTCGAGTATCACGTTCGGCAGTCAAAGAACTTACTGAAAAACTTACAGTTGATTTGCAGCGACTCTTCGACGAGGCGCAACAATTGGCTGGCTCGCCCAACTAGTTCTTCATAAATCCTTGCATCAACGCAACTAGGTCAGTGGCATCTGATGTGCCGCATAACTCTCTTGCTGAGTGCATCGATAATTGGGGGACACCAATGTCAATTGCATCTATACCTAGTCGAGTCGACGTTATAGGGCCAATAGTTGAACCACACGGTATGTTGTTTCGCGATACAAATGTTTGAAGGGCTATGTTTTGCTTGCTCGCAATGTTGCGAATATGGGCAGCGCCAGAAGGTGACGTGGCGTACCGTTGATTACCGTTAAGTTTGAGTGCGACACCGTTGTTGGGTAATGGACTGTGTCGAGGATCGTGTTTCTCTGTGTAGTTCGGATGTACTGCATGAGCGTTATCTGCCGATAGGCACCACGATTGCTTTGCGCGATCAACTCTTTGACCTCGATTGAGTTGATCGATGTCGTCGACTACTGCCAAAAGATTCTCCAACATAGGCCCAGCAGCACCTGTTGCCGATTCAGACCCAACTTCTTCGTGGTCATTAAGGATCACGATTGTCGTGTATTCGGTATCTATATGACACAAAGCTTGGATTGCTGCCCAACACGAAAGTTGATTGTCCAGGCGAGCACTTGCGAGGAG
>JAUMDU010000225.1:0-9232 GCA_032121425.1 Ilumatobacteraceae bacterium
CATCGCCAAATCTTCAGGTGAGAGCCACGAATTCTGTGTGTCAGTTATCTCGCTCACAAAAACTGACCTTACTAGAAGATCTTCACCACAAGGTGGAGAAGAGAAATCAGATTCATGCCTTGGCCTCCCATGTGGCAACATCTAGATGTGGCTTTTCGAGACGGCGATGGATGGGTGTTGTGCCTGCGATGCCAATCTCGCCATTGGGGTCTCAATGGCGCAGCTGGTTTACTGCTCGTCCAGACTCACAGCGAACCAGCTTCAGTTCTTTTGCAATTACGTGCAACATGGACACACGGCGGCGGGACATGGGCCCTACCTGGCGGAGCACTTGATTCACATGAAGATTCAGTGACAGCTGCAGCTCGTGAGGCCTACGAAGAGGCAGGGATCGACCCACAGTTGCTTCACTTCAAGGGAATTTTCTCTGATGATCATGGCAATTGGCGATACGACACAGTGATTGCCCACACCCATGTAGATATTGGTGAATTCGAGGCAAACGCTGAATCTGAAGATTTACGTTGGGTTCCCATCGACGAAGTCGCACAGTTTGATCTTCATCCAGGATTGCGCGCCACATGGCCCGAACTCATCGGACATGTGAAATCCACACTCACTTCCTAGACGATTACTCGTCTTTTCTTAGTAGGAAACTATGACATCCACAACTCTTCAACCCGACATGACACGTACCGATTGGGTGCTTCTTACTATTCCCGGAATTATTTGGGGTGCCAGTTTTTTCCTCATCGCAGAAGGTCTAGAGGTATTCCCTCCCCAGCTCATCACTCCCATGCGAATCTTTTTCGGGTTTCTCGCGCTCATCTGTTTTCCTGCTTCACGTGTGTCGGTTCCACGTGAAGCATTTGGGCGCATTGCTCTACTTGGCACCATGTGGATGGCAATCCCATTAACCATGTTTCCTTTTGCCGAACAACATGTCAGTAGCAGTGTGACCGGAATGCTCAACGGTGCAACGCCTTTCTTTGTTGCAGGCGTGGCATCCATCATCGCCCACAAGTTGCCTACGAGAAAACAACTCCTCGGGCTTGCAATTGGTTTTAGTGGTGTGGTGTTTATTGCAGTCCCCACTGCGCGCGAAGGATCAAATAGCGCAAGCGGAGTCGCAATGATTTTTGTGGCGCTGGCCTGTTATGGCGTAGCACTAAATATCAGCGTGGGACTTCAACGCCAATACGGAGCGCTTCCCATCATCGTGCGCGCACAAGCAGTCGCATTTGTGCTCACGGCTCCATTTGGAATCGCATCTCTTCCCGATGCATCTTTTTCATGGTCGGCATTTAGCGCAATGATTGTGTTGGGGATTGGCGGAACAGGAATCGCTTACTTCATGGCTGTCACCTTGGCAGGAAAAGTAGGCAGCACTCGCACTTCGGTCACTACCTACATCATGCCCGTAGTTGCATTGTTCCTTGGTGTTGCGTTGCGTAATGAGCCCGTTGCTTCGCTTGCACTTCTGGGATGCGCACTTGCCCTTGGTGGGGCGTATGCAACGAACCGCAGTTAAGCGTTAGTGCTGCGCTTGTTGAAGCGCGTTCCACACATTGATAGATGTACATGGCATATCAATGTGTGTCACGCCTAGATGACTTACTGCGTCGATTACGGCGTTATGCACTGCGGGCGTTGCACCAATTGTTCCTGCTTCACCAATTCCTTTTGCGCCCAGTGGGTTACGAGGTGTTGGAGTTTCCATCGGTACGCGCTCAAAACTTGGTAACTCGGCTGCAGAGATAAACCCATAATCAGCCAAGTTGGAAGTAATGGGATTCCCATCAGGGTCGTACCACACTGCTTCTAGCAATGCTTGCGCAACACCTTGTGCGATTCCACCATGCACTTGACCATCCACAATCAATGGATTGATGATTGTGCCCGCATCGTCACAGGCAATATGTCGCATCACACCTACTGCACCTGTTTCGGTATCTACTTCCACTACACACACATGAGTACCGAATGGGAATGTCGCCCCTTCGGGCATGTAGTCCACTTCTGCATCAAGAGCGATATCTGCTCCGGCCAATAACTCTGACCACGTGCGTGCTGGTGCAGGTGAACCGGCAACATGGAATGCACCACGCACTGTGTCAATCACAACGTCTTCAACTGCAGCTTCGAGCAGATCAGCGGCGCGTTGGCGAGCTTTTTCCACCACTGCATCTGTCGCTAACTTCACCGCGCTGCCACCTACTTGCAAAGATCGCGAACCACCAGTTCCGCCACCACGTTCAATGTCGTCTGTGTCACCGAAACGGAAATCAATTTTCTCAAAAGGAATCCCCGTGGCATCAGACACCAACATCGCCCATGCAGTGTGATGTCCTTGGCCATGCGACGATGACCCTGTGCGAATAATGGCACCACCATCTGGAGTGATCTCGACTGACCCGTAATCTCCAGAACCCATGGGGTTTGTTGTCTCTACATAGGAGGCAATTCCAATGCCTAACTGCAATGTGTCTTTTGATGCACGACGATGCGCTTGCTCTGCACGCAACTGCGTATAGCCCGCCACATCTAAAGCAGCATCGAGAGCATTGGCATATTCACCAGAGTCGTATTTGGCACCCATGGCGGTGGTGAGCGGGAATGCAGATGGCTGCAAATAGTTCATGCGCCGCACATCGGCAGGGTCTTTGCCACATACTCGAGCAAACTCATCGAGTGTGCGCTCAATTGCAGCGGTGGCCTCGGGCCGACCTGCGCCGCGATATGCAACAGTAGGAGTGGTATTGGTGATTACCGAATGCGATTCAAACTGCACAGATGCAATGTCGTACACACCGCCGGCCATCATGCGCGTCATAAATGGCAGCACAGCTCCTGCTTTGGCATATGCACCTGCATCTTGCAGAAGATCTAATCGGTACGCAGTAATGCGACCATCACGTGTTCCGCCCATTTTTGTTCTCTGACGCTGCCCACGGCCATGCCCCATCGACAACATGTTCTCGGTACGTGACTCTGTCCAACGCACTGGTGCATTCAATTTCTTTGTTGCCCAACCCACAAGAATTTCTTCTGCGTACACACCAGACTTGGCGCCAAATCCTCCACCCACATCGGGGGTAATCACTCGCACTGCAGAAGGTTCTAGACCTAATGCTTCGGCAATACCATCACGTGCACCGTGTGCGCCTTGACTACAGGCCCATTGAGTTAAACGTGTTCCATCCCACACTGATGCACATGCACGCACTTCCATTGGTGCAGGGGCCACACGTTGATTTTTAATTGTGAGTTCAACAACAACTTCACAATCTTTAAAGATGTCCTCCGTACTGGACTCTGCGAATGTCAAAACAACATTTGTGCCCGCTTCTTCATGCACAATTACTTCATTGCGAAATGACTCATCAAGATCTAGGACAACTGGCAATGGGTCATAATCCACAATCACCGTTTCGGCAGCATCTACGCCTAGCGATTTGTCGGTACTGACCACCACGGCCACAATGTCGCCCACAAAGCGCACAGTGTCTTTTGCAATAAACGGATATCGAATGCCCTTATTCATGAACCCATGCGCCGGAGGTGCTGGTTCAAGATCGATGTCATCAGCTGTCCACACTGCAACCACTCCTGGCATTGCCAACGCGTCGGATGCATCGATATCGAGTAGTCGAGCATGCGCCATCGTGGAACGCACAAAAGAAAGATGCAGTGCACCGGGCAAAGAAAGATTGCCAATGTAGGTTCCCTCACCTGTGAGGAAACGTGGGTCTTCAACTCGAACAACTCGAGTTCCCAAAATGCTCATGCGGACCAACCACCGTCGACAATGAACTCAGAACCCGTCGAGTATGCACTGTCATCGCTACCCAAATACAACGCGAGTCGTGCAACATGAATGGGTTCTGCTTCATAGCCCAGAGGTATACGTGTGCGCACCATCTCGCGCACACCTTCACCTGCTTCATCAAAAGTCTGCAGCATTGGAGTATCAATAATTCCAGGGTGAATGGAATTCACACGCACGCCAAATGGTGCAAGTTCTTTGGCGACACCTTTTGTCATTCCACGTACTGCCCATTTACTTGCACCATAGGCAACAAAGCCTGGTGTGCCATTGAGACCAGCCACAGAAGAGATGTTGATGATGCTTCCTTGTTTGCGTTGCACCATGTGTGGAGCAACAGTCTTCATTCCAAGAAATACACCCGTCACATTGATGTCCATCGTGCGCTCAAAATTTTTCAGAGATGTATCAAGGATGGATCCTTGCTCAAAGATTCCCGCGTTGTTCACCAGTACGTCAATCTGGCCAAAAGCACTAATGGCATCTGCCACCACAGAATCCCAATCAGATTCACTGGTGACATCATGGTGATAGAACACGCATCGTGATCCATCTGGCGACAAACGGCGAGCAGTCTCTTTGCCTACTTCGTCGAGAATGTCTGTGATGACGACCTTGGCGCCTTCATCAAGAAATAGCTGTGCCTCTGATGCACCCATTCCGCGTGCGCCGCCGGTGATTAGCGCAACTTTTCCTTCAAGCCGTGATTTACCCATGAAAGAGTTCTAGTCCATAGAACTCCCCACGGGCTACCCGTGGTTTGTCCCTGCTTTGTCATCAGCGCGTACCTGTAGCAATAAGCGCGCCGCCACCACAATAAGAAGGCTTGCAAACAACACATTCGAGACAGTGTCAGACATCTGCGCCGAGACCCATCCGCCCACTACCGCCGCGGGAATTCCACCTATTCCACAAATGGCCGCAGCTCGCATATCCACGTTCTTTTTGGTTCGATTGCGCCATGTCCCCATCAGGGCCGTGGGAATGATGACAGCCACCGATGTCCCTTTGGCAAATGCCGAAGGCATCGTCAACAACATCATCATCGCGGGCACCATCACTACTCCACCACCCACCCCCAAAAGGCCCGCCAAAATTCCAGTGGCAACACCAATGGCAACCAGTGCAAGAACTGCGGCAAGTTCTAAAGGGTCACGCTCTCCTGAGGTGAGGGGCATGAATAGACGAATGGCGGTCACAATCAAAAGACCAGCAAATCCAAGGGCCAATGTGCGATGCGGCAGAACGTGCAACAGTTTTGTCCCCAACAACGCACCCGAGATCGCACCTAGCGCCAGCCACGAACCCACCGACCAGTCCACTTTGTCTTGGCTCCAATAGCTAACCAACGACGCCAGAGAAATAGGAAGAACTGCAGCCAATGACGTGCCATGGGCAATGCGTTGATCCATCTTGGCAATCAAGACAAGACCGGGAACAATCAAAATTCCCCCACCCACGCCAAACATTCCCGACAACATTCCAGCTGCCAACCCCACAAGGATGACGGTGGAAATCTTGATGGGCGCTGTGATGGATTCTGACATGGGTTCCCATGCTTACACATTTGGTGCCCTATTCCCTATGGTTTGAGGTGTGGGGGCTAAAAGACTCTTTTCAGTGTTGATCTTGGTTGCCCTCATCACCACTGGATGTGCATCCTCGCCGAACTCTTCCCCTCAAGTTGTCGACCCTGCAGTTGTTAAACGCATCATTGCCAATTGCACCAATCTCAACGCTCCATATTTAGGCGAAGGAAAATTGTGTATCGACAATGGATTTCGTATTAGTGATGATGACTTCGCATTTGCTAATTGGGGAAGATCATTACAAGCCGATGCAAACGTGACAGTGCAAACCTTGGTGGATTTATTTGGCAGAAACACTGTGTGTACTTCGGGACCAGACAATGAATGCGTATTACGCCCTGCCATATTGCAAAAGCTTGAAGAATGGAATACCGCGTTGTCGGGTGGACGTTGTGAAGGATTATCGACGCTCAGCACTCGCTTTTTTATGAACCTTGATCATCCTTCAATGTTTCGCCCAGATGCATCCTCAGTGGCTGATCTGCAACGAGGTGATGGCGAACTTGATGCAGCTCTCGTGTATTGGTGGGCAACACAATTTCTTCCAGAAGTTGCAGATCGTGCCGCAGCATCGCGACAACGCACTCCACTTGAACTTGTCAGCGACGTCATCGTTGGGCTAGCAAATTCAATGGGATACACCGTGGGCATGTACTTTGGATCAGCAGGTCATTCAGTGACACCATTCGCCGTCACTCATCGCGACACCAAATTTGTGATTCACGTCTACGACAACAATTACCCCGGTGAACGTCGCGAAATTCTCATAGATGCACAGACCAATTCCTGGACATACCCCAATGCAACCACTCGAATTGATGGCCAAAAGATTGACTGGGAGGGCACAACTGGAACGTTGGAACTCACACCGATGTCTGCACGCAAAGGACCTTTCCGGTGTTCTTTTTGCACAACCACCAGCAGCACATCTCCTACCGTGATCACATTGGCTTCCCGTGATACCAATGCTGCGGGATATCTCTTCATCACTTCGCGTACTGGCGTTATTGAAGTCACGCCTTCTCAATTAACGAACACTATTCCAGGTGCGACTTATGTCATTGGAAAAGGCGCCAACGGTGCACTTGCCACCGTCACATTGCCATCCGACATAGGCGATTTCGACGTTGAAGTAAGACGCTTATCTCAAGATGTTCCTGCAGCCGATGTCGTGCTTGGTATTCAAAGACCTGGCGATGGATTGATTCAAGTCACAGGCGATCTTGCACATACTGTGATTTACACATCAGGCACCAACGCATCATTGCTCGCCGTGCGCAATGATGCAACAACTATTCGCGCGCCACAACAAAACACTGCTCGAGTCAGTGTTGCCGCTGGCAGTACCTTGTCGCGCCGAACGTTGTCCGCAGGTGAATATATGGAGGTGTCACGCGTTGCAGAAAACTCCATTGAGATCTCACTGAAAGGATCCAACGGTCAAAATTATGGACGTCTCCCCATAGAAGTGAACCCCGATGCACGAACGCGCGAGATTGATCTCATTGTGAATCGTAAAGGCGAGATTGCACCCACTGATTCACTGCTTGCACCAGTACCAATTGGCCTACCCAGAGCCATCAACTTCAATCCCCGTGCCAATCCAACACCCTCAACATCTTCCACTTCCACCACAATTCCCACCATTGAGGTATCTGAACCTGATTGATGTCCCCGATAAATTAGGTGTCATCGAATACAAGATCGTTCTCTATTACAAATTCACCCCAATTGCCGATCCGATTGCCATTCGGATGTGGCAAAAATCGTTGTGCGAAAGACTGAGCCTCAAGGGTCGGATCATCATTTCCAAAGATGGGATCAACGGAACTGTGGGTGGCCCACTACACAGTGTGAAGTTGTACGTACGAGAGACACGAGAGTATGCAGCTTTTAAAGATATTGATTTCAAATGGTCAGAAGGTCAAGGCGATGATTTCCCTCGTCTTCGGGTCCGCGTACGCGATGAAATTGTCACCTTTGGTGTTCCAGAAGAAATCAAAGTGTCGCCCGAAGGGGTACTTGGCGGAGGTACGCACCTCACCCCGAACCAAGTCAATGAACTCGTAGGTCAACGAGGCGACGATGTGGTGTTCTTCGATGGGCGCAATGCATTCGAAGCACGTATCGGACGTTTCCGGAATGCAATCGTTCCCGACACAGAATCCACACCAGATTTCGTGCGAGAACTAGAGAGTGGAAAATACGACCACTTAAAGAACCGTCCCGTGATTACGTATTGCACCGGAGGCATTCGATGCGAAGTGCTCTCTGTCATTATGAAAAACCGTGGTTTTCAAGAGGTGTACCAAATTGAAGGCGGCATCGTTCGATACGCCGAACAATACCGAGACAAGGGCTTATGGGAAGGATCGCTGTATGTCTTTGATGACCGCTTACGTCTTGAATATGGCAAGAACGACAAGATCATTGGCGAGTGTGATTACTGCGATGGGCCCACACACGATTTTTACAATTGCAAGAATCTCAGCTGTCGCAAGAGAATGCTGGTGTGCACATCATGCTTCGAGAAAGTGGAAATTCCTGCGTGCGACGATTGCCGCGACGATGCACATGCAATACCTTCACCTCAATAAAGAGTAATCAGCGAAACTGCGACGCGACTTCTGTCCAAAACTTGTCGTAGGCCTCGCGACGCTGCTGAGGTGAACCACCAAGAGTGAAATCAGGAACACAGATTTCATCGAAACCAAGATCTTTGTAACGACCTACTGCATCCACAATTTGTGCAGATGTACCCACAATGGATCGATCAGCTGGCACAAGAGCACGAAGTTTTTCTGCTGCTGCATCATCATTCACAAAAAAGAACAGGGGCTGTGCCGACTTACGCACAGTTGCAAAATCGCGTCCTTCTTTTTCACACGCCTGTCGCAAAGTGTCAAGCACTTCGCCTGCCACCTCTGGGGTTCCCCAGGTATTCCATTCCTGTGCAAATCGAGCAGTAAGACGCAACATACGTGCACCACCAGTGCCTACCAATATGGGTAAAGGGCTTTGCGCTGGTTTAGGTTCGCAAGGAACGTTGGTCACTGTGAAATGGTCACCAGAAAAAGAGACACGGTCCTGCGACAACATACGAGATGTAATTTCAATTGCTTCAGCAAAGCGATCCACGCGGTCTTTGTTACCAAATAGTTCAATCCCAAATGCGTTGTGTTCATTGACTTGCCAACCTGCACCCATTCCTAATACAAATCGACCATTACTTATCTGGTCGATTGTGGCTGCACGATTTGCAATCAGTGCAGGGTGATTCATTGTGGTGGGCGTTACTAATGAGCCAAGCCGTAGTCGTTGAGTGACTGCAGCAAGTGCAGACAGCACACTGAAGCATTCATGAAAATCCCCACCAATGGGTTCGCCATCGGGAGTGTTGGGCATGTAGTGGTCGGCATACCAAAAGCCGTCCCAACCAACTTTTTCAATCTCTAGTACGAAGTCTCGAACTTCAGTCCATGGATGGGCGCTATTTGCCCAAGCAGAAAAATACATCGTGATCTATCAGGATGGTCCGGAGAACATGCCGCGATAGACGGTGGGCTTTGGAGGTGTTGTTTCACCTTCGTACCGATTGATTTCGGCGCGAGCCACTACACCCCAGTGCACCTCGTCAGGTCCGTCTGCAATGCGCAATGTGCGTTGACTTGCATACATACGTGCAAGTGGCGACCACTGTGATACTCCCGTAGCGCCGTGAATCTGAATTGCTTCGTCAATGATTTGGCAAGTGCGAATGGGCACCATGGCCTTTACGGCAGACACCCAAATACGAGCTTCCGCATTACCCATTGTG
>JAUMDU010000226.1:0-3229 GCA_032121425.1 Ilumatobacteraceae bacterium
GTGTTGGAGGAACCTGTGGCTGAGGGTTTTTCCAGCATCTCTGCAGTGCGTACGACTTCTACTTCTTTATATGTTCTCAGCCTTGCCGGACCGGTGTCTGAAATTCGCGCAGTGCGTCAATAACTTTTTAGCGCCGAGCGCCCATGAACATTCCGCGCAACGCTTGGTAGTTCTCAATACAGTGACCTGCACCAAGTACCACTGCTTCTAGAGGCTGGGGAGACATTTTTACTGGAACTGCGGTCTCGCGTTGAATGCGTTGTGCAAGGCCGCGCAACATGCCGCCACCGCCAACCAGATACATACCGCGTGCCAAGAAGTCTTGTGCCAATTCAGGAGGAGCTTTTGCCAAACAACGCTTCACCGATTGCACCATTGCAGCAACAGGTTCATCAATGGCAAACCGCACTTCTTCGGCCGTGAGACGCACTGTCTTGGGCAATCCGGTGACTAAGTCTCGACCGCGAATATCTGCACTGCGGTCGTCGGGGCCAGGTTCGGCTGAACCAATTTGAATCTTGATTTCTTCTGCGGTGCGCTCACCAATAGCTACACCGTGTTCGCGGCGTACATAGTTCTGAATTGCAGCATCGATATCGAAACTTCCTACACGAACTGCTTCTAGAGCCACAACGCCACCCAGACTGATCACAGCAGTCTCTGTCGTACCGCCACCGATGTCGATGACCATGTTCCCCACTGGTTCATCAATGGGAAGATTTGCGCCAATGGCTGCGGCCATGGGCTGTTCAATCAGTTGTGCATCAGAGGCACCTGCACGACGTGTTGCATCTGTAACGGCACGTCGCTCCACCTCGGTAATTGCCGATGGCACACAAATAACCACTTTGGGCCGCGTAAAACGAGACACACCCACACGCTGCAACAGCAAACGAATCATGCGTTCAGTGATATCAAAGTCTGTAATCGCACCACCGCGCAATGGGCGCACTGCCACGATGTAGCTAGGCGTGCGACCAATCATGTCCCATGCATCATGCCCAGTTGCCAACACTTCTCCAGATTGGCGATTCACCGCAATGACTGAAGGTTCGTTGAGAACTATTCCTTTGCCCTTCATGTACACCAAAGTGTTAGCTGTACCTAAGTCAATTGCAAGGTCGCGAGCCATTAGCGAAACCGCCTGTCATCATTGTCGTTATGGTGCACTGAACTTCGGCGAGATTCCGGAGAAAGCGCATCGATGTGTCGGCGAAAATTTGCAATGCCATCATCGATTCGGCTTTTACGATTATCAAAATACACCAACACCAATAATGATCCGCCAGACAAGCACGCCAAGACGGTGAACAACAATGTGATAGTCGACAGTGCAATCATTGCGAGTTCCCTACCGCTTGTGGAGACACAATCTGATGTGCATCAGTTCCCCAGTCCGATCCACCAGCCCAATTTTCTTTTTTCCAAATCGGTGCGCTTTCCTTCAATGCATCAATGGCAAAGCGAGACGCCTCAAATGCAACAGGGCGATGTGCCGAGGAGACTGCAACAACAACGGAAGACTCACCGAGTTGAAGCTCTCCAGTGCGATGCAGTAACGCAATTCGTCGTGCCTCAGGAAAACGATGACGAGTTTCGGCAACAATGGCTGTGAAAGCCGGGACTACTGCTTCGGCGTAGGCCTCATATTCCAATGAGGTGACATCGGTGCGCCCATCTGCGTGGTCGCGTACTGTTCCAGAAAACAGCACTACAGCACCACAATCAGGGCGAACACACCATTCATAGATGGCCGCTATGGGCAACTCATCGGGGGTCACTGCACACCAATGCTCTTCGTGTCCAGGTGCCTCCATATCTTCATCGTATCTCTCCCGCCTAGACCAATACCTGCGTTGCTGACTCCACTTTGGAATTTGGGAGGATTACTGTGAGTCTTCTGTGACTGACGACGAATTTGATGCTCCACACCCCGCGCCAGTATCGCCACACGATCGCTCCTGGCGTCATCCCGCCGAACATTCACTCGCACAACGACAACAGCACCTCGCAACCACGCCCCCACTGGGGCGACGTCTCACTGCCCTTACTGCTGCAGTCAGTGTGGTGTCCTCTTTAGCGGTGCTGATTGTGGCCATACCCAGAGGCATATCGACAGTAGAAGAAGACCTTGGCCAAACTCCAGAGACCTCAGTTCCTATTGTGAAAGGCAATGTCCAAGCACTTGCCACCATCGTGGATGCAAGTGACCGAACCACTCCGGCGATTCCTTTGGGTAATGGTTGTTGGCTGGTCTCTACTGCCGACCTCGATGCTCAGTCTCCAAAGTGGATCACTACCGCTGATGGTCGACGCATCGCCGTCAACACAGTGGGAGAAGTTAAAGAATCCGACCTCGTCATTGTGAAATCTTCAAGTGTGCAGACATCTGAAAACCAAGTGTCCTTCGATGGACTTGCAGGTGACGTTTCCACCGAAAACTACAAAAACTACCGAGTGATGGACACTGCAACGAATACTCTTTTTTCACTTGCTCCCTCATTAACCATGACCCCCTCAGCGCGCGATATCCCAGTGATGACTCCAGCACCTATTCGCAATCTCGCAGTGGTGGTCGATGACGCAGAAAGAATCGTAGGTGTAGTGGTACGGCGCGGATACTCCACATGGATGCTCGGTAAAGAAACCCTCGCCACAATCCTGAATATGGCAAACGGGAAATAAGTTTCTGCCCGTTCACACGTACGGGCACCTAACCTATGCACATGGCTGATGGAGATGATTTCCCACCATTACCTTTTGGTGGTATGCCCTTTTTCAATGACATGATGCGCGCCATGTCGCAACAAGGCCCATTGAATTGGGATCTCGCACAACAATTTGCACAGCTTGGTGCAGTAGGCGACGAACCTGATCCTGAACCTCACGCATCCACACGCATTGAGTACAACACCCTGGCAGACATTGCAGATATGCATGTCCGTGAGATTGCAGGAGCAATTACCACTACATCTGCGGTGCGTCCAGAAATTCTCACAACAACTCGCGCTCGTTGGGCTCATCGCACACTGACAGATCTACGACCACTGTTTACAGACCTAGCAACCGCTTTGAGTACACGAAGCCCAAATGAAGAATCACTAGACGAACCTTTTGCAGCAATGCTCAACAACTTGTCCACCATGATGGCTCCGGCAATGATGGGCATGTCAATTGGTTCAATGGTCGGCGCACTGGCCTCACACGCTTTGGGTCAATATGAACTTCC
>JAUMDU010000227.1:0-3340 GCA_032121425.1 Ilumatobacteraceae bacterium
GGACTGCTCATTCCTACGTCCTGGGTCATCTGCAAAAACGTGCCACCGATACTGAACTCGCCATCGTCGGGTTCGTATTGCCCGGTGAGAATTTTGAGGATGGTGCTTTTGCCCACTCCGTTCGGACCAACGATGGCTGCATGTTCACCAGCAGCAACACCAAAGCTCACATCAAAGAACAACTGCTCAGCACCTGGTGGGGAATAGGCAAGTTCAGAAACTACGACGTTGCTCACGGCTAACTCTCAAGTTCGGTGGTGTATTCCAGCCACTCATTCTCTAAACAATCAAGGTCGGTTTGCACTTCGGCAAGTGAAGTGCTGAGCGCGGCAAGTTTCTCGTGATCATTGCCGGCCTTGATGATCGAGTCTTCAAGATCACGTTTGCGTTTGTTGCGCTTCTCTTGATCTTTTTCGTTGTTCGCAATGAGACGGTTCAATGTGCTGGGGCTTCGCTTTGTTTTTGGCTTGGAGGCAACCGGCGGCTGGGGTGCTGTTGCCTTTTGCGCACCAGTGCGCTGTGCAGGCATGTTGCGCGATGATGCTGGTCGTGCACTACGCATCTTGAGCCATGCATCCACGCCACCCACCATGAGAGATGCGCCACCGTCGCCATCAAGTGACAAGATTTCTTCTACGGTGCGGTCAATGAAAGCGCGGTCGTGGCTTACCACCACAACAATGCCTGGCCAATCATCGAGATAATCTTCCAGCGCTCGCAATGTGTCGAGGTCGAGATCATTGGTGGGTTCGTCAAGCAACAACACATTGGGTTGCTCAATCAATGTCAACATCAACTGCAAGCGTCGACGTTCACCGCCTGACAAGGTGCCAATGGGAGCAAATTGTGCATCACCGTCGAACCAGAAACGTTTCATCAGTTGAAGGTCTTCCACCGATGGGTTGCCTTTGTCGCCAGCCACAGCATCACGTACTCGCATACTCAGGTCAAGGTCGCGGCCTAGTTGGTCGTAGTAGCCCACCTTGACGGTGCGGCCAATATCAATTGTTCCCTCAGTGGGGGTGAGCCGCCCAGCCACCATGTCGAGCAATGTGCTCTTGCCGGCCCCGTTAGGCCCCACAATGCCAAGACGATCACCAGGTTCAAGTGCATGTTCAAAAGGACGCAACACCATGTTGCCGTCTGGCCATGTAAATGCAACACCATGAAACTCAATGCCTTTTGATCCGAGACGTTTGCTGCCAAGGTCAAGCCCCAGTTCACCTTGGCGTTCAGGTCCATCAGCTTTTTGGGCAATGAGAGCTTCGGCAGCAGCAATGCGTGCTTTGGGTTTTGCTGTGCGCGCGGGTGCTCCGCGACGCAACCATGCCAGTTCTTTTTTGGCGGCGTTCTTTCGTACTTGTTCAGCAGTTGCTGCATTTTCTTCACGCTCGGCACGAGCTGTGAGATATGCCGCATACCCCGAACCTGCATTAATGCCCTGTGGAATGTGGAGATAACCGTTGCCACGATCAAGTTCAAGAACACGGTTCGTTACCTTGTCGAGAACGTGACGGTCGTGTGTGACCATGATCAGTCCACCGTTGTATTTGGCTAACCATTCCTCAAGAAAAGCAATTGCATCAAGGTCAAGATGGTTGGTGGGTTCATCAAGAATTAAGCAATCCCATTCGCCAGATAGCAGTTGGGCCAATGCCACACGTTTTTGTTGACCACCTGAGAGTTCGCCGGTGTCGGCATCACCCATGGCGCCCATGCCCAACTTGTCCAGCATTGCATCGCCTTGCCATGTACCTCCGCATGCATCACGCACTGAACCTGCGGGCAGTTGGGGAATTTGTGGGAGAACACCAATGCGTGCATTTCGTCCACGGCGAACAACGCCTGACTCGGGGTCATCTTGGCCCGACAAAAGACGTAACAAGGTGCTTTTGCCACAACCATTCAACCCCACAACACCTAAGCGGTCGCCAGTGTTCACGGTGACAGAAATGTTGTTGAAAAGAACACGACCAGGCCGTGAGGCGCGCAAGTTATCTGCATCGAGAAGAATCACGTCAGTCTCGACTACCTGCGATGATGGGTGTGAGAGTCAATTCGGGTTCGTCGGACTCTAAACGCTGCAAGCGATACTTGCTTTGAAACAGTGCCACTAATACATCGTCGCTTCGACGCAAGATACGAATGCCGCCAATCTCGCGTAAACGAGGAATCGATTCCTTATCGGTAATGCGTATCGCTTGATAATCGGCATTGAGAATTTCGGTGGGGGCATTGAATTCGTGCGCAAGGCGATGAGCAAGAACTTCAAACTGCAATTGTCCCACTGCTGCCAAAATGGGCTCGGCGTCTCCCATGTCGGGGTCACGCAACACTTGCACAACACCTTCTTCGTCAAGTTGTTGTAAACCACGACGAAATTGTTTGAATTTTGATGAATCGAGCGGGCGAGCAGTAGAAAAAACTTCAGGAGAGAAACGCGGCAAGGCGGGGAACTCTACGGATTTCCCGGCATGCAGTGTGTCGCCAATTTGCAAACCCGAGGTGTTAATGATGCCAATCACATCACCTGGAAATGCTTCTTCGATGGTTTCTCGTTCTGAACCAAAGGCTGTGGTTGCATATTTTGTTCCCACTGCTTTTGCTGTGCGCGCACAATTCACATCCATTCCACGTTCAAACTTGCCGCTACAGATTCGTGCAAAGGCAATACGGTCACGATGGTTGGGATCCATGTTGGCTTGGATCTTGAACACAAAGGCGGCAAAGTCTGCCTCGAGGGGACGCAGTTCACTATCGACATCGGGACGCGGATGAGGACATGGCGCAAGATCAACAATTGCATCAAGAATCATTTGCACACCAAAGTTGGTGAGTGCAGATCCCACAAACACTGGTGTGCTTTGACCTGCAAGAAAACTGTCGATGTCCACATCGGCGCCAATGGCGTCAAGTAGGCCACAACCATCGAGTGCTGCTGTCCATGCGGCACCTTCTTCTTCGGCGGCAACTTCTGGGCTCACTATTTCTTCGGGTGCAATCGATGACCCACGTGCTACGCGTGTAAAGCGAATGAAATTTCCTGTGCGGCGATCAATCACACCGCGAAAATCTCCTGATTGTCCTACTGGCCACGTCACGGGAGTGGGGCGAAGACCGATTTGCTCTTCCACTTCGTCGAGAAGTTCTAACGGATCGCGTCCGGGGCGGTCGTACTTGTTGAAAAACGTAATCACAGGAAGATTTTGTGAACGACACACTTCAAACAGTTTCAATGTTTGTGGCTCAATACCTTTAGCCACGTCGAGCACCATGATCACCGCATCAACTGCGGATAACACTCGGTAGGTGTCTTCAGAGAAATCTCGGTGACCAGGGG
>JAUMDU010000228.1:0-1816 GCA_032121425.1 Ilumatobacteraceae bacterium
GCTTCAGCCTCGGCGCATTGAGCCACTCGTTCTGCGTATTCAGAACCTTCAAGAGTGCGATGCGCAATGAATTGAACAACAAAATCAAGATCAGTAGGAATAGGAACTTGGCTGACGTGCAACGAGCGGCAATCAATAAGGGTTCCGTTGCCTGCTTGTGCAGAGGCAATACATAACTGATCCATGATTCCGGTGGGAACGCCTGTTGCAAGATGTTCTGCTTGTTGTGCAAGTAGTGCAATTTCAACAACTGTTTTCTGCGTACCAAATGCAGCAGCAATTGCTAACTCAAGTGCCGCACTTGATGACAAGCCGGCTCCGACAGGAATAGTGGTGGTGATGTGGCCATGTATTCCATGTTCGGGCTGAAGAAGCGTGGCCATGGCCGCGACATATCGTCCCCAACGGGGTGTCATGTTGGGATCAAAAGGTGTCCCCAGGGCAAATTCAACCGCATTGGGTTCAGATTCTGATGTGAGATGAACGAAGTTTTCGGTGGGCTCGTAGTCAATGGTGGTGTATCGGTTGATGGCCAATGGGAAAACTAAACCACCGGTGTAATCGGTGTGGTCGCCTATCAAGTTGACACGTCCCGGAGTTTGCACCCGCATTATTGCATCAGAGTCCGAAGTCGGGCCGCAACATCTGCAGGATCGAGTGGGTTGAAGTACTCCTGCGTGGCAACCTCGACTGCGGCGATGTAACGCGCCACGTTTGCTTCACGCCAAGGCGACACGATTTCCATGTTGAGCCATGCCGTAGGCCATTGCGACGACTGTCGCGGAGCTTGGTTAAACCACATCATGTAGGGCAGTGGTGCACTGAATAATTCATCGAGCGATGCAAACAATTGAACAATTGTGGAAGCAAGAGTGGCGCGATATTCAGGTGGAAGAGATGGAATGTCGGGAAAACATGTGGTGGGAGCAACACGTATGTTGACAGGAAAGACTGATGCATGCTCGGTGTAAACAACCCAATGTTCATTACTAAAAATCAGCCGATCTGACGGGTCGACTTCGGGTGCCCACGAAGCTGTTAGTTGTTGCGCAGAGCGATGGGGGACATGATCAAAGGCATAGATCTGCCCGTGTGGATGAGAAATAGTGGCGCCAATTTCGGGACCCCTATTTTCAAATATCATCACGTGCTCTCCGTGAGGCAGTGAGCGCAGTGTGTTTGTTCGTTCAGCCCATAAATCAATTACTGATTGCACTGCCTTGGGGCCAATTGAGTACAAGGTGGCGTCATGGTGTGGTGAATAGAGAACTACTTCGCAATATCCGTCGGGGAGTGCCGGCCATCGATTGGGAAATGACAAGACGTCGTATGGCTGGGGCGCTTCGCGTCCACCAACACAAAATGGGCAATCGTGAGTAGGCAGATTTGGGCGGTGTTGTCTGTCGGCAACGATGTGCACCACAGTGCCCAAGTAGGAATCTGTGCGGATGTCTTTGCTCACTGAGGCACCGTTTCTAGATGGAGAATCACACTTGATTCTGGAAGCAATGGCGGGAGGGCAATACCCATTGTGCCGAGGTGTTGGCCAGAGATGACTGCGCTGTGTGTTACCCATGCAGGCAGTTCACGATGTAGCCCCCAGCGCGGGGTGCCCAATGGGACAATCTTGACCGAATACATACTGTTGGCATTGAGGTCTGAAATGACAAGTGGTGCAGAGTGGTATCGGGGGCTGCTTGTCATTCGAGAAATAGAAATGAGGGCTTCGGTGCGATTGGCTGCGAGTACACCGTGAATATTGATTGTGGGGTCGTCGTGATCGGCTCTGAAAACATCTCCTGTGTGTAGCAATGGT
>JAUMDU010000229.1:0-8307 GCA_032121425.1 Ilumatobacteraceae bacterium
AGCGCCAACCATCCCTGACCCATAGCGCTACCTTGTATTGATGCTCGCGGTTACTAGTCGTCAAGGACTCATTGAAGTCATCGAAAAAGAGGTTCCCGACTGCGCTGGCGACCTCATCAAAGTTACTTCTTCAGGAATTTGTGGAAGCGATCTTCATATGGTGGAAATGGGTGTGCAAGGCGTGGTCTTGGGGCACGAATTTGGTGGCTACACAAGCGATGGTCGCCTTGTTGCCGTTCGGCCAACAGGAGAATGCGGACATTGTGCCTCATGCAAGATGCTCTCATCACAAACATGTTCCGATGCAGGTAGTTCTCTATACGGATTATCGCTGGATGGGGGTCTTGCTGAGTACGCCAGAGTCGATCCGGCTCGCCTGTACGAGATTCCCAGCGACGTAGATCCAGTTGCTGTTGGACTTGTTGAACCCCTTGCAGTGGTCGTACACGGCATCAATCGCCTGCATACAGATACCAATATGCGCGCACTGGTGGTGGGTGCAGGCTCTATTGGATTACTCACTGCTGCTGTCTTGCGCGACCGGGGCATTGAGGTTGACATCCTTGCACGCCATCCACATCAGCATGAGGCAGCCCATTCTCTTGGCGTACGCCCCGTCAGCACACCAGAGATCAACTACGACATCACATTCGATGCCGTCTGCACGCAACAAACTTTTGACTCCTGTGTAAATGCTGTGCGTCCTGGTGGACAGCTTTTGGAGTTTGGAATGTTCTGGTCACCAGTGCAATTAAACAACAACGTCATGATGAAGGAAATCTCAATCATTCCATCTATCTTTTACGGCCACAACGAAGATCATGATGACTTCGTAGAAGCAATCGACATGCTTCACCGACATCCAGAAATTACTTCCACCATCGTCACACATCGTTTTACACTCGATGACGCTGTGCAGGCGTTCGAGGTTGCTAGGGATAAAAAATCAGGAGCAATAAAGGTTCACTTCACGCCGTTTGCGTGAATGTATTAACTCTCAACAACTGCACTGGCTCGACGGTCTGCTTGTCGTTTTGCCACTTTGCCCACGCGATCAATATGGCGCATCAACGACTCGCGCGCTTTTTCTGCCGACGCATTAAGCCCTTCGATTTTGTCCACTGCCCAATGCCTAACAATCAACGGCACGATAATTCGCTCATGGTGAATAGCGAAGTCATAGATACCCGCCTGAGCTATTGCCCGAGAGTGCTCTGCAAAACCTGGAATTCCCACGCCTGGCATTGAAAAACCCACTACTTGGCGCTCGAGCGCTTCAACCGCTGTTGAAGGGTCAAGTTCAATAAATTTACTAACGAGATCTCTATAAAACAGGTGGTGTCGATTCTCGTCAGACGACAATTTCATCATCACGTCGTAGCCCACTTTGTCATCAAGCATGGTGCCTGTATTGCGATGCGAAATTCGAGTGGCAAGTTCCTGAACTGCCACGTAGCACATACCATCTGCTGCCCCTGGTGGCTCTGGGACAATTGCTTTGCTTACTTGAGCCATTCTGCCGTCCTCTAATTCATGAGGTTCAACCAAACCGCTCACAGTGATGTAATCACGCATCACAATCGCATGGCGGCCCTCTTCGGCGGTCCAACGCTGAGCCCATTCACCCCAAGCAGAGTTCCCGCCAAACATTCGTGAAATCGTTCGTGTGTACCACGGCAAATTGTCTTCTGTTAACAGATTGACGAGAAGGGCAGATCGCACACCTTCTGGAAGAGAATCTTGACCATAGGCAAATCCCTCTTCGGCTAAGCGTTGTGCACGCTCCCAGGGCACATGCTCATGCGGGTACCACTCTTCGGCTGTCTCAAGATGACGATTCAAAAGGCGTTCGGCCTCAGGTTCAAGTTCGGTCAAAATCGCCAGATCATCCATAGGTTTCAACCTAGTTCACATTGCGCTCAAAACCCTCCCAGTACGGCGCACGCAACTTGAACTTTTGAAGCTTTCCTGTGGCTGTTCGTGATAATTCGTCACGAAATTCCACACGTTTTGGACACTTGTACCCTGCAAGCTTGCCCCGGACATGAGTAATCACGTCCTCACTGGTGAGCGTGCTGCCAGGCACTATCACCACAAGCGCGAGCACCGACTCGCCCCACTTTTCATCAGGTACTCCAATGACGGCAACCTCAGCCACATCGGGATGCGAAAAAATTGCGTCTTCAACTTCAATTGATGACACGTTCTCTCCCCCAGAGACAATCACGTCTTTCTTACGATCAGCAATTGTCAAACTCGTATCATCTGAGACATAACCGCCGTCTCCTGTGTGAAACCAGCCATCGCGAATAACCTTCGTTGTTTCCTCTGCTTGATTCCAGTAACCCGCCATCACAGTATTGCCACGCGCCAACACTTCACCATCAGTATCAATCTTCAATTCCACTCCTAGAGCGGGTGTACCAGCAGCTGCCAGACGAGAGGCACGCTCCAGTGATGAGAGATTGTCTAGCTCGGCACGGGAACGATTCATTGTCAAAAGAGGCGAAGTTTCCGTGAGTCCGTAGATCTGAATAAATTCCCAAGACAATTCATTTTCAATGCGTTCAATTGTCTTGGATGGCGGCGGTGCCCCAGCAACCACCATTCGCACTCGATTGCGACCTCCATCACCGTTCACCATCTCGCGAGCATCCAAAATCATGTTGGCGACTGCCGGTGCACCACACAGCAGAGACACTTGATGTTGATCAATGCGGCGAAGAATCTCTTCACCGTCAACTTTGCGCAAGATGACATGAGTGCCACCCATAGCAGTCACTGCGTACACCATGCCCCAGCCATTCACATGAAACTGTGGCAACGTGTGCAAATACACATCACGATCATTAACACCCAACTGCCATCCAAAGACTGCGGCGTTAAGCCAAAGATTTCGGTGGGTTAATTGCACTCCCTTGGGTCGAGCGGTAGTACCGCTGGTGTAGTTGATGGTTGCCGTTGCATCTTCATCCGGTTGCCACGCTTGTGGTTCCACACCAACGGGGTACAAAATTTCATCGGATTGCGCGCCGATGGTGAAGCGGTGACGAGCCGTGACATGCTGCAACGTATCCTCAAGTTCGGGATCAACGATCAACACATCTGCACCGCTGTGTTCGATAATGTACGCCACTTCTTCGGCAGCAAGACGAAAATTAATGGGCACAAGAACTCGTCCGTATCCACTCACGCCAAAAAAAGATGTGAGAAGACGAGCCGAGTTCTGACTCACCACCGCAACTCGAGCACCTTGAGGTACACCCAATGCATCAAGCCCGGCAGCCTGACTGCGTGCGCGCCCAGCTAACTCTGCGTAGGTGAGGGAACCCCAAGAAGGTGCCACCTGGGAAGGCTCATCGATAACAGCAATGCGTTTTCCATACACCTGTTCAGCACGGCGTAGATGATCATTAATCGTAAGTGCAACCTTCATATCGTCAGCGTAATTTGTCGAAGCTTGCTATACGTTCACGACACTGATTGACCGTGTCATGAATGATGGTTTCCACGGAAAGCACCTCGGTGATACGTCCTGCCACTTGGCCAGTAAGAGCAATTCCTGCCTCAAGATCGCCACCGAAATACACCTCTTGTGTCCGCGCAAATTGGTCCATTCCCACTTGATCTTCGCGTTCAAGACGCGTAGTGCGTTCTGTTCGCAAAGCGCGAAGACCTGGACGTCCAAAACGATTGAGAAACACAGTGTCGGTTTCAGCTGCGTTCACGATGGCGTTTTTCCAATTTTCGTGAACAGGTGATTCTTGCGCTGCGACCATTCGCGTACCCATTTGGACTCCTTGGGCCCCCAGCGATAACGCTGCAGCCATGCCATAGCCATCACAAATTCCGCCTGCGGCCACTAAAGGAACGTCAACCTGTTCAGCCACCAAGGGCAACAACACCATCGTCGAGACATCGCGAGGATTTTTAAATCCTCCGCCTTCTCCGCCTTCAACTATCAATCCATCAACGCCAGCATCAACAGCCTTAAGTGCTGCAGTCAACGTTGGCACCACGTGAAACACGATTAATCCTGCACTCTTCAATTGTTGTGTGTACTTTGTGGGATCACCCGCAGAAGTAGAAACAAATTTCACGCCCTGCTCGACTACAAAATCCGCAATGGATGGATCACGCACAAAGGCTTGTGCGATATTGACACCAAAGGGCTTATCTGTCAGCGTGCGCATTTTTTGAATCTCGCCCCGTATGACATCTAATTCGCCAGAAGATGTTTCTATGATTCCCAGTCCCCCAGCGTTAGAAACTGCCGAAGCTAATTGGGCACGCGCTATCCAACCCATTGGAGCTTGGATAATGGGGTAATCAATCCCCAGCATTTGGGCAATCGAGGTGGGCATGGGTGCGGGTCGTTTCTGATTCACCTGCTCAGACTAAGTTGCCCATACCCGTTTGTTTTCCATTGGAGCCCACATGAACATTGATCAGCATCGCGTCACAGTCATTAATGACGGTCGGTTCTATGCCGGACCTCCATTGGCGCGGTTCTTGGCCGAAAGAAACCATGACGTGGTGATAGGTGACGCCCCAGATGAACTGATGCAACAATTGCATTCAACAGGGGTCAAAGCCCTCAACGTCCAAGGTGTGAACAGCCGGGGAAACACACAGGGGTTTCAACAGCTCGTCTCTGCAGCAATGGAGAACTTCGGCCGAATTGACAGTGCTTCAATGTTCTCGGGTCAGATCATCACTGGGTCCATCTTGAAGTCGACTCGCGAAGACCTCGATGCTCTTTACGAGGGGTGTCTTGTTTTGCCATATGAGTTTCTCAAGGCAGTCTTACCCGTTATGAAAGAACAACAATCTGGTCAAGTTCTCATCATTACAAGTGCCTCTGGAGCACGACCTACGCCAGGAGCACCCCTCTACTCTTCAATGCGCGCTGGGGCTTCAATGCTGGCGCGCAATGCCGCAAGCGAGATGGCCAAGTTCTCCGTTCAAGTGAATGCCGTCGGTACCAATTTCATGGATTTCCCAGAATTTCTTCGTGCCAGCGGCGCGACTGATCCAGAAGTCAGAAAGAAAGTGGAATCACAGGTTCCCCTCAACCGCTTAGGCACTCTGGAAGAGTTCGCCTCTTTTTGTATGCCTTATCTTGATGGCACCAGCAGATTTGCCACTGGTCAATTCGTGTCATTCTCGGGTGGATGGTCCTAAACGCTTCTAGTCAACGCAACAGTAATGTCGCCAACTGAGTGCGATTTGAAACATCAGCGGCTTTCATTAACCTGCTGATTCGATTGCGGACTGTTTGCAGTGCCAAATTTACAGTGCCAGCTATTTCCTCATTAGTGCGACCTTCAATGAGTTCAACCAGAATCCTGATGTCGGTTTCATCTTGTGCCAAGTGTGCAATATTGTCTGAGCGCAACCAATTCACAATTTCTGAGATGGATGAAATACTTGACAGATTGACTTCTTCTCGCAGGACATTTTCGATGCGTTCGTACAACGTTGTCATGTGTAGGCCCACATCAACGACATCATTGATCCCAAGTTGATGCGCCAAGATGACGCGCTCAGTCGTTACATGGGTTGTCAGCATCACGTACTTACGAACTGGGTAAACAATTCCTGGCGCCAAAGGATCCAGTTCATACTTTTTTTCCACAGAATTCGGGCCAAGAAGGCAGACATCAAACTCAAGGTTTGTCAGTGCTGACTGAATTGATTCATCACCGTGAACACGTCCTACCACCGTGACTTTCTGGGTCCGAGACAACACATCTTCGATGAACCGACCCCTCGCATCGGAGAAACAGATCAGAACGTGCATAGCTTCCACAGTACATTGTGGGTACCTCAGAAAAATAAGAAACTTCTCTAGGACTCACCCGAGTAGGAATCCAATTATGTTGGAGGCGACGCCGAGAATCGAACTCGGATAAACGGCTTTGCAGGCCGCTGCGTAAGCCATTCCGCCACGTCGCCAGAAGTGAGATCTCTCTCACAAGGATTTCAAACTACCTGAGAATGAGTCCGTTTATTTCCCCAAAGCCCCATGGGACATCACACCACTGGGGAATTTCAATCTCCAATGACGCAGTACTAAGCCCTGTATTGCCATACTTAGATTTATGCGCATACGTTCACTTGCAGTACTCGTCACTTTGGGAGCCCTAGTTATCTCATCATGTAGTTCCTCTTCATCGACGGAGGGTGGCGACCCCAATGCCGCAACTCCAGCCGAGGCCTACATCACTCCCGGACCATACTCAGTAGGTATCACCACTTTGACTCTGGAGCGAGGAGCTGAAGTGGAAGTGTGGTATCCAGCGGCTGAAAAGTCAGACGCAACCGACACATACGACATTAGAGATTTTACTCCCGAAGCCATTCGTGGCTTACTTACTGGTGATGCACCGGCAACATTTACAGTTGACGCTGCACGAGATGCCAAAGGTTCTGACAAGAAGTTTCCAGTGGTGTTATTCAGCCATGGTGCATCTGGTGTGCGCGTGCAAAGCAGTTTCTTAACTGCTCATCTTGCGTCATGGGGCATGGTTGTCATCGCGCCAGATCACTGGTCACGCGACCTACCGCGTGCTCTAGTTGGCCAAACTGTGGGAACTTCGGCCGATACTCCTGCTGATCTCTTTGATGCACTCGAACTCGTGTCAACTACCGACAGCCTCAAGAACATGATTGACGCTGACAACATTGCCATCGTGGGTCATTCCGCAGGTGGTGGTACTGCCCTTTTGGCATCAAGCGATGATCGCGTTGATGGATACGTGTCGATGGCCTCAGGAGATCTTCGTTCTGGCGACTCTGCATCCGAGATGCCCAACAAGCCCTCCTTCTTTATCGCAGGTTCACTTGACCAAATCGTCACAGTGGCCGACCGCACACGACCTGCATACGAAAAAGCACCCTCACCATCACTTCTTTGGGTCATCGACGAAGTCGGACATAACGGTTTCGATGATTTCTGCACGTTTGGTAATGGGACTGGAATCATTGGCGTTGCCGAAGCTTCTGGTCTTGGACCACTGCTTGCAGGCAACCCATCATTGCGTCGACTCGGCGAAGACGGATGTGTGCCCCCGGCAGCAGATGTGCAAAAGGCTTTCCCCATCATTCGTCATTCAGTCACGGCATGGTTGCGCAATCTTTTTGGAATTGATGATAAGCCACTTGGTTTACTTCCAGAAACCGAGGGACTATCGGACGCATACGAACTTAAAGTGTCGGTTATTGAAGCTAAATAGCACGCAAACACGCTGCGGAAGTCGTTAGCATCGGCGCGTGGCTAGAAAACCTGACACAACAGCAATTACCAGTGGACGAGGCGAATCATCTTCGCTTTCGGGACCTACTTGGGGTTCAACGGTCTGGGAATCACACAGTCTTGAAGATGCACGTTCACGTGCAACCACACTTCGTTCTCAGGACTTCTACGCGCGTTATGCCAACCCCACAGTGGCCCAATTTGAGGAAGCTATTGCAGATTTAGAGGGAGCAGAGTCAGCTCTTGCCTTTAGTTCCGGCATGGGCGCCATTGCCTCCACTGTGCT
The DNA here is from genome assembly GCA_032121425.1 of Ilumatobacteraceae bacterium. Lineage (GTDB taxonomy): Bacteria > Actinomycetota > Acidimicrobiia > Acidimicrobiales > Ilumatobacteraceae > UBA2093. Next base: position 7,545 of record JAUMDU010000229.1, read on the forward strand.
TGCCTTATGTGGACAAGGCTCACACATTGTTGCCCAAAACAACATGTATGGCGCAACACTTTCATTTTTGCAAGGACCCTGTGCGCGGTTAGGTATTGACACTACTTTTGTGGATCCAACTATCCCTGGAGAATTCGCCCGTGCCGTTATCCCAGGGCGCACCACAATTGTGCTTGCAGAGACTCCCTCAAATCCACTCTTGACTCTTACCGATCTTGCTGAAGTGGGAAAAATTGCTGGACCATTCACTGTTGTGGACTCCACACTGGCTACCCCTCTTGGGCAACACCCTCTCGAACACGGTGCAGATCTCGTACTTCATTCTGCAACCAAGGGAATTGGTGGACACAATGATGCACTGCTTGGTGTGGTGGCAGGCGAGAAAGATCTCGTGGATGCCATCTGGTCATACTCGATAATGCACGGTGCAGTGCCATCGCCGCATGATGCTCTTAATGCGTTACGCGGTATTCGCACCCTTCCCATCCGTGTCGCACGACAGCATGCATCTTTGCTTCAGATCTCCCAGGCTCTAGAAGCACATCCACGAGTCAAAAAAGTGCATCACCCATTTTTGGAATCACATGCACAACACAAACTTGCCCGACAACAAATGACTTTCGGCGGCACGGTTGTGTCGTTTGAGATTGATGGTGGCTTTAGCGAGTGCGCTCGCTTTGTTGACTCCCTTCAACTTCCACATGTCGCCACTTCATTTGGTGGTCCAGAAACACTGATCTGTCATCCATCTACAAGTACACAC
>JAUMDU010000230.1:0-1920 GCA_032121425.1 Ilumatobacteraceae bacterium
GCAAAACCAATACATGCCCTGAGGCATACGGATACGCATTCAAGATCGCAAATGAAAGACGCGAACGATGAACAATGAAGGCGTCTTCGTCAGACAACCCCGAGTTCAAAATAGATGTAAAGACTGACTGCGCAGAATTTGTCGAATTCGAATTAGCGGTACCGATGTATTCAGCCCTCCACCCGTTCCACAGTTGTTCAAGAGACATCTAGGTCGCCCAATTGTCCTTCTGCTACTTCTGCACCAAGGCGAGCAATGAAGTCCGACACGGAGACATCACGCTCTACTTCTCCACCACGCGGGTTAACGCCTACTGATTGATGCGCGACATCGTCATCGCCTACTACTAACACGTATGGCACTTTGCTGGTTTTCGCATTACGAATTCTCTTGCCTAGTTGTTCATCGGCATGGTCAATCTCTACGCGGAAACCAGCCTTCTTCAACTGCTTCACCACTGCCTGTGCATATTCGTCATGAGCCAATGCGACCGGAAGTACGCGCACTTGTTCAGGGGAAAGCCATGTTGGAAAAGCACCGGCATAGTGCTCAATCAACACTCCAAAGAAGCGTTCGATGGAACCGAATAATGCGCGATGCAACATGATTGGGCGGTGACGGGCGCCATCACTGCCGACATATTCAAGTTCAAAGCGTTCGGGCAAGTTGAAGTCACATTGGATTGTGCTTAGCTGCCACTTGCGCCCGATGGCATCGCGAACATCGATATCAATCTTTGGTCCGTAGAACGCAGCGTCGCCCTCTTTGATTTTGTACTCAACACCGTGGCGATCGAGCGCCTCACGAAGGGCTTCTGTTGCCTTGCCCCAGATTTCGTCTGAACCCACTGATTTTTCAGGGTCGCGCGTTGACAAATTGAATTCGAAATCATTGAATCCAAAACGACGCAATACCGACATGATGAAGTCAAGCAATGAGGAGATTTCGTCAGCCATCTGCTCTTCTGTGCAGTAAATATGGCTGTCGTCTTGTGTGAATCCTCGGATACGCAAAAGACCATGCAGTGTTCCTGCACGCTCGTAGCGATACACATTGCCTAATTCGAATAGACGAAGTGGCAACTCTCTGTAACTGCGTTGGCGACTATCAAAAATGAGACAGTGCATCGGACAGTTCATCGGCTTCATGTAGTACGTGCCGTTATCCATCTCCATTGGTGGGTACATACCGTCGGCATAGAAATCTAAGTGACCAGACTTTGCAAACAGATTGGCGTTCGCCAGATGCGGTGTATACACAAACTGGTAATCACCATCTTGATGTCGTTGACGGCTGTAGTCCTCCATCAGTTTGCGAATAATCGCACCCTTTGGATGCCACACAGCAAGACCGCCACCTAGTTCAGATGGGAACGACAGAAGATCTAATTCATTTGCCAGTCGACGGTGATCTCGTTTTGTTGCTTCTTCAAGACGGTGAAGATGTTCTTTGAGAGCAGTGTCAGATTCCCATGCGGTTCCGTAGATGCGTTGCAACATCGGACCTTTTTCATTTCCTCGCCAGTACGCCCCAGCAACCTTCATGAGGCTGAAGTGACCAAGTCGATTAGTGGTAGGAACATGCGGACCACGACATAGATCGACAAACTCGTCAGAATTGCGATACAGACTAACTGAGCCGCCATCGCCGACTTCGGCTGCATCACTACCATCCGCAGCACCTGAAGTAACGCGCTCGATGATTTCACACTTGTACGGCTGCGTAGAGAAAATTGCTAGTGCTTCTTCTGCTGAAACTTCCGACCGTGTGAACGGTTGATTAGATTTCATGATCTCGCGCATCCGAATCTCGATTGCAGCCAAGTCGTCATCTGAGAAAGTTTGATTGTTCGGCAATGCGAAGTCGTAATAGAAACCGTCTTCAATGGCTGGGCCAATTGTGAAGTGTGCACCAGGGAAC
>JAUMDU010000231.1:0-2323 GCA_032121425.1 Ilumatobacteraceae bacterium
GGTGCATCGCAAAGAAGGCAAGTTGGAACTCACTCCGAGGGGATTGCGCGCCATTGGCAACAATGCACTGCGCGAGATGTTCTCGCGTATCTCTCGTGACAAGTTGGGTCAACACCGCATGCCATCGGAAGGTATGGGTCATGAGCGCACGTATGACTCCAAGCCCTATGAATTTGGTGATCCTTTCCGTCTCGATTTACAGCGCACCATTCGCAATGCCATTGGCCGACAGGGCAGTGGCACGCCGGTGCGATTGACGCCCGACGATTTTGAAATTGAGCGCACCGAACACACCACACGTGCGTCCACTGTGTTGTTGTTAGATCTTTCTTTTTCCATGGTGCAAGCAGATCGCTTTGTGCCTGCGAAAAAAGTTGCTATCGCAATGCACTCGCTCATCAGTTCGCAGTTTCCTCGTGATTTTTTGTCCATCATCGGATTCAGCAGCATCGCCTATCCGTTGAAGCCCGATGAGTTGCCCGAGGTGAGTTGGGACCGTGAATACGGCACCAACATGCACCATGCTTTTGCTCTTGCCCGCAAGCAATTGGCGGGTCAGCCAGGTACCAAACAAATCCTGATGATTACCGATGGCGAGCCCACCTCACACATCACCCCAGAGGGGTATCCGCTGTTTACGTATCCCTACATTCAAGAGTCCGTGGAATACGCAATGCGCGAGGTGATGCGCTGCACGAAGGACAACATCACGATCAATTCATTCGTTCTTGATGCCTCTGGTCAACTGCGTTCAATCATTGAACAAATGACGCAGATCAATAAGGGCCGAGCTTTTTTCACCTCTGCGGACAACTTAGGGGAGTATATGTTGGTCGATTTCTTCGAAAATCGCCGGAAAATGTCCCGTTCTCGCTAATTTCTGCCTTCCCAGTTTGCTATTTCGCTGTGTATTTGTCACAATGACATGGCTGTAATTACAGGGGTGCAAGTCGATTTCTTCACGGAGAGTCGCTCGCGCCTGATGCTGGGAGGCAAACAGAAATGCTCGAAGAACACACACCGATAAATCTTGAACGTGGCTGGCAAGACGCAGCAAACTGCCTTGGCGTCGACCCAGACCTTTTCTTCCCAGAGCGTGGTGCCAGCACCCGTGAGGCCAAAGAGGTGTGCAAGGGCTGTGTTGTTCGTGGCGAGTGCCTCGAATACGCATTAGCCAATGGCGAAAAGTTTGGTATCTGGGGTGGGCTCTCTGAGCGTGAGCGTCGCCGTCTTCGTCGCCAGCGCGCACAAGACACTCGCCGTATCGTCAACGGTTAAATCCGGTGCTCTAGGCGCCACTCAATAGTTTTTGTGTCGTCAAGATCGAGAGTCTCCCACCGATCTGACGGAATTTTTTCCAAGGCGTTTCGTGGTATCAATCCCACAAGTTCACATCTGTCGATAGCAATATGTTCGGCCACTAGGTCATATGCAACGTCTGGTCCGTGAATATCGGGTGCGATCAAGTTGCAGCTCACTTGAGTGAACTCGCCCACTTGTAATCCCAGTGTGCGTATTTGTGCTGATCGCACCTGTGCGGCTATCTGTCGTGTCTGTGCGAGGTCTACATTGCGTAGCCACATGTTCCATGCCACCAGCGGCTCACGCGCACCGACGCACACAGCGCCAGCAGTGGGGTGTTGTTCTTGTGGTCCAACATCGGGGCGCAATGTTTTCCAGGCATTTTTACGAATGTCGGGGAGCGAACGTTCCCGCCCATAGAGAAATACCGGCACGCCAAGTTCATGGCTCATCCACTGCGCAAATTCATCTCGCGCTTCTCTTGCATCGGCCATTGTGGAACTGTGCAACGGCACAAAAGGCACCACATCTACAACACCAATGCGTGGGTGAACGCCAATGTGGGTATCTAGGCTGCACAGTTGCAAAGCACTGCGAGTGAGTTCTCGTGGGGCGTCAGTTCCGATGAGAGTAAACACACTGCGGTTGTGATCGGGATCGGTGTGGACATCAAGTAATGCGCCACTGACACTTTGGGCAAGCTGTGCCACGACGGCTTCGTTTCGGCCCTCGCTGATATTGATGACGCACTCCAACACACTGGAGTTCCTACCAAGTCGCAGACGCGTCTGCTACCTGTGGTGGTAGGGTTTCGCGCATGGGAACATCCGAACTCGTCATTATTGCTGTTGTTTTCTTGGTGCTTTTTGGGGGATCCCAATTGCCCAAGTTGGCAAAGAACCTGGGTTCTGCACAACGTGAACTGAAAAAGGCAATGGAAGAGGGCAAGGACGAACCTGGCTCCTCTACACCTAAAGAGTCGTAAATTCTGTGCGCCGCACCAAAGTGCGGGAACAGTTAC
>JAUMDU010000232.1:0-1641 GCA_032121425.1 Ilumatobacteraceae bacterium
CACAATCCATGGCCAACCCTCAGAGATTTGTGCACCACCGCTTCCAAAAGCTGCCTCGGTCGCGCGCGTTGCACCTATTAATACTGGTGCCACCACAGGCAACAACAGCAATGGCAGAAGCGTTTCGCGCCCTTTTACTCCGGCGGCGAGCCCTCCGTACAAGGTGCCCACACACCCTAAACCGATTGTCGCTGCGACCATTGTCACAAACAACTGGCCAAGCCCGCCAAGCGACAATTCAACACCGTAGAGAACAACTGCGGTACCCACCAACATTGCCTCCAAGACGAACAGTTGCAGCATTAACGCACATGACTTCCCCGCAAAAATTGCAGACGGGTCAACACCTGCGACACGCAATGCATCTAGTGCACCATCTGTGGTCTCCACAGCAAAAGATCTTTGCACCACCACCAACATGGAAAACAATGTGGCAAGCCACACCAACCCTGGTGCAACTCGTTGCAAAATTCCATCGTTGTCGAGTGCGAATGCAAACATCACCATCACGATGGCGGCAAACGGTGCAACTTGATTCATCAAGATCTTGCTATTCCATTCCACCAACAAATCTTTCTTTGCCACAGCGACTGCTACGTGGGTTCGTGATGTGCGCGAACTCATTGTGCGCCACCTCCATCAATCGTGACGATGCGATGAGCAAGTTCAGAGGCACGTTCACTTTCATGACTTGCAAGAACTACCGTGGCACCCGCACGTACCGCATCTCGCAACACACCGTCAATTTCATCTCGCCCTGCAGCATCAAGACCTGCATGTGGTTCATCGAGTAGCCAAATCTCTGCGCGACGCACGATAAGACTTGCTAACGCAGTACGACGTCGTTGACCAGCAGACAATTGTGAAGCACGCACATCTGCAAGTCGTCCATCTATTCGCATAAGCGCCATTGCCGACTGCACTTCAGCATCCGTTGCTCCCACGGTGGCCGCCCAGAAATTCATGTTTTGCTTGACGGTGAGATCTAGATACAAACCATTGGCATGGCCAAGAAATCCCACACGGGAACGAATGTCCTCACGCTGCAACGAAACATTCATACCGAGGATTTCTCCCGATCCTCTTTCAATCGGCAACAACCCAGCACACACCCTCAACAAGGAGGTCTTTCCTGCACCGTTAGGACCTTGCAAGAGAACAATTTCACCGCGCGCAACACAAAGATCAACGCCAGCTAGCGCAGGAAAACTGCCGAGTACCGCAACTACTCCTTTGAGATCGATCACGGTATTCATGCCCTAGTCACGCTAGTGACCAGTGAGCAACCTCGCCAACGTCCAACTAGTGTCTCGGTGGTGAGTTCCCCCGAATTAACCCCCACTTCGCCACGGACACGCACGGGGTTGGTTGCTCTCGACGTCGTAGGTCGCGTCTTGATTGCCTTGGGTCTGCTTCTTCTTTCCTTTGTGGCATACCAACTATGGGGAACAGGAATTGCTGAAAGTCGCGCTCAGAACACTCTTGCAAGTGAATTTGAAACGGTCGTGCAAAATCCAACAATCCAAACCACTACTCCGCTCTATGGCGATGTCATTTCACGAATTCGCATTCCCAGTATCGAGGTCGACAAGTTTGTCGTTGCCGGAGTAGACGCACAATCTCTACAAAAAGGGCCGGGCT
>JAUMDU010000233.1:0-4161 GCA_032121425.1 Ilumatobacteraceae bacterium
AGTTGCTCGAGTGCGCGGGTGTTGGAACTGTTTGCAGAACCAATCACGATAAATGCATTGACCTTCGGTGCAATAGACAAAAGCGCTGATTGTCGATTGGTGGTGGCAAAACATAAATCACTTCGTCCTGGTGTCCATACGTCAGGGAAGCGCCGTTTTACTTCCACAGCAATCTCGCTCCATTCTCTATGGGACAAGGTTGTTTGAGCAAGCATTGCAACGGGCTTGTCGAAGACGGGAAGTGCGTTGACTTCTTCAATGGATTCCACACGCGAAATTGCCTCGGGTGCGACAGCCATCGTTCCTACAGCTTCTTCGTGTCCCTCGTGTCCGACATAGACAATATGAAAGCCCTTGCCTGCACGAGTCTTGACTTCGTGATGCACCTTTGTCACTAAAGGGCACACGGCATCGACCACATAGCTTCCTCTCGATCGAGCTGCCGCAACAACTTCAGGTGGTGAACCATGTGCTGACAACATTATGGGAGCGCCTTCGGGCACTTCGTCGATGGAGTCCACAAAGATGACACCTTTGTCTATGAATCGATCCACAACGATCTTGTTATGCACAATTTCGTGGTAGCAGTAGACGGGTTCATCGAATGAGCGCACCATCCATGCCAGGGCTTTGATGGCCATTTCCACGCCGGCGCAAAAGCCACGGGGTGAAGCGAGAAGTACTTTGTCGACAGTCATAGTGACGATGTCAGACTACCTAAGTAGCTCAGCGATAGCCTGTGACTGGTGAAAGCCCCTGTGGACTCCTTGCCTGAGATATCTGAGGTTTTAGAAGCTAGTGCTGGCGCACGTTGTGGGTTGATGGCGGGAGATCGCATTGTCACCGTCAATGGTGTGATTCCTCGCGACATTCTTGAATGGCACCGTCTCGTTGATGATGACGAGGTTGACCTTCATATCGTGCGCGGACGCGATTCGTTGGATATTCAAGTGCTCAGAGAACCAGGTGAGCCGCTTGGGGTATCTATTTCGTCGGCAGTTTTCGATCGTATTCACACGTGCGATAACCATTGTGAGTTCTGTTTTATTTATCAATTACCCAAAGGCATGCGTCGAAGCTTGTATGTCAAAGATGATGACTATCGATTGAGTTTTCTTTTTGGCAATTTCACGACCTTGACTCGTTTCACTGAATCTGATTTGGAACGAGTGTTAGATGAAAAGCTTTCGCCGTTGTATGTGAGTGTGCATTCCACAGATCCACACGTACGTTCTGAGATGTTGAGAAACGTTCGCGGTGGTCTCAGTCTTCGTTGGATGCGTTTAATGCTTGAAGAGGGCATTGACATTCGCGCCCAAATTGTTGTGTGTCCAGGAGTCAATGATGGCGATGTGTTGGATAACACTTTGGCCGGACTGCTGGAGTGCTATCCACAGATTGAATCCATTGCTTTGGTACCACTTGGTCTGTCTCGTTTTAATACTGAGTCTCGTATGCGTGTCCATAGTCAGGATGAAGCACGTCAAGTGATTGAAATTGTTGAAAAATGGCAGGCTCGTTTCTTGTCGGTTCTTGGTCGGCAGCCCATTCATCTGGCTGATGAGTTGTATTTGGTGGCCGATGTTTCGCTGCCAGTCGCGTCTATATATGGCGAATATCCAATGTTGGAAGATGGAGTGGGCTTGGTGAGGTCTTTTATTGATGCTTTTAGTGGAGAAGGTCCAGAAGTGATGGGGCGGCACGACGGTTTTTTTGCTTCTGTAGATGTGCGTAATCCCACCGACTACACGGGGGCAATGAATCCCACAGCAGATACGTCCTTGCGTGCACCTCGCTCCGTTGCTGTCACTATTGCGCCTCGTTCAAGCCAAGGGCACATGCAAGAAAAACCACTTGCAATTGTGACTGGGACCTATGGTGCCCAAATGTTTACTCGCCTTATTGAGGGGGAGACATTGGCTGATGTGACCATTGTCGAGGTGGTTAATGATCACTTCGGGGGAAACACTGCAGTGGCGGGTTTGATGACCTATTCCGATATTTCTGCTACTTTGCGCCGTTTTGGAAGCGACTTTGTGTATCTGTTGCCCGATGTTTGTCTCAATGGTGGTGTTTTCTTGGATGGCGCACGGTTGGATGATTTGCAACAAGAATTTGATGTTGAGGTAATTCCCACAAGCGGAAGTGCCCTTCGGCGGCGTATTGCGGTCGCACGTAAAGAGAGTGCTGATGTCTGAGATTGAACAAGTGGAGACGAATTACCCGTCAGTGGTGATTGTTGGGCGTCCTAATGTCGGTAAGAGCACCTGGTTCAACCGTGTTATTGGCGAGCGTGCAGCAATTGTTGAGGACCGTCCTGGAGTCACTCGTGATCGACATTTACGTTTAGCAAATTGGCTTGGAGTCGATTTTTGGATCGTCGACACTGGCGGATGGATGCCAAGTGGATCTGAACTTGATGACAAGGTCAGCAGACAAGTCGAAGAAGCGGTTCGTGAAGCACAACTTGTGATTTTCATGGTGGATGCATCTGTAGGCATCACAGACGAAGATGAACTCATCGCGGGATGGTTGCGTCGCAGTGGGGTAGAAGTACTTTTAGTGGCTAACAAGGCCGACAATGAACGTCGCGAACAAGAGCGATGGGAGTTCATGTCATTGGGCCTTGGCGAGCCATTTTCGGTATCTGCTCTCCACGGTCGCCGTTCGGGAGATTTCCTTGATGAAGTGGTTTCGCGTATTCCCCATGTTGCGCCTCCCGTCGAACGCGAGATTCCAATTGGTGTGCACGATGTTCCACGTGTAGCTCTGGTGGGTCGACCCAACGTGGGTAAGAGCACGCTCTTTAATCGTCTTGTCGGTGAAGAGCGATCCATTGTGCACGACATGCCCGGTACTACTCGTGACGCCATTGACACATTGGTAGAGACCGAGGATGGGCCATTGATTTTTGTGGACACCGCCGGCATGCGTAAGCGCAGCAAAGTTGATGACTCCGCTGAGTACTACTCACTGGTGCGTGCACTCAAGGCAATTGACGAAGCAGATGTTGCGATGTTGGTGATTGATTCCACTGTGGGCATCACCAGTCAAGATCAACGTCTCGCCGAGCGTGTAGATGTGGCTGGATGCCCCATTCTCGTGGTGTTGAACAAGTGGGAATTGTTGGAGTCCGAACAACGTCGGCAAGTCGAATCAGATCTTGCACGAATGTTGTATTTCATCAATGATGCACCAGTGCTGAAATTGTCTGCGTTGACAGGAAAGGGCGTGCATAAGTTGCGTCCGGTTCTGCAAGAGGCGATAGATCAATATCACAGAAAAATTCCGACGCGTGATGTGAATCGTGTGATTGCAGACGCACAACAACGCCAGCCTGCTGGTGGGGGAGCACGTGTGCTGTTTGCGGTGCAAGGTGCAACTGACCCTCCCACATTTACGTTGTTTACCAATCGTGAGTTGCCTCAGCCCTACATTCGTTACCTCGAAAGATCCATTCGTGAGGCGTTTGAGTTCGGTTCAATTCCTTTGAAGTTGCGTGTGCGCCGTAAAGGTGACTAGTTATGCCTTGGTGTGAACCCTGTGCTCGATACTTTGCGCCGTCTGCGATGTCTTCTGAGGGACAATGTCCACAATGTGGTCGCACATTGGATTCTTCTGTCTTGGCAGAACGCGTATCGGCCGACAATCTCGATCTCAAAAAGATGGCGGGCATGGAAGACGAGAAACTTCCGTGGCACTTTAAGTTGTTGGTGTTTTTGCTGGTTACGTACTTGGGGTGGCGTGTAGTTGATCTTTTTGTGTAGGGGCACCGCACGTCTTAAACGATAAGATTGGACACCATTCGGGCTGTAGCGCAGCTTGGTTAGCGCGCTTGTCTGGGGGACAAGAGGTCGTGGGTTCAAATCCCGCCAGCCCGACCATAGAAGCTTTGTGTCTTGAATGATTGATGCTTTGCTTGGCTATTTCGTGCCAGCCTTGGTGCCAAATTTTCAAGTGCGCTAGTTTCGAAGCCATAAGTGGTGGGGTTCACGGCAGAAACATTCCTAATGCGGTTGTTATTGGTCTTGTTGCTGGAGCATTGTTAGAAGTTGCTACCGGTAGTAGCGAGGCTTTCATTGTTGGAAACCATTGCGGTAGGCACCGTTGCTTTATTTGTCTTGGACGCTAAGGACGAGGATTAGATCTATTTGCCGTTGA
>JAUMDU010000234.1:0-10026 GCA_032121425.1 Ilumatobacteraceae bacterium
TTAATGGTTACTTTGTCGTCCTTGGCATAAGGCTGTTCAAGTAGGCACACATCTTTGAAAAAGCCACTGATGCGACCTTCAACGATTTTGGCAATTGCTTGTTCTGGCTTGCCCTCATTGCGTGTAATTGTTTCCAATGTCTCACGCTCTTTTTGCAAGACGTCTGCAGGAACTTCATCTTGTGTGAGATAGCGCGGGCGAGCAAATGCAATGTGTACTGCAATATCGTGCGCAAGCTCCACGCTTGCTCCACTCAACTCCACGATCACACCATTGACTCCGCGTCCACCTTGAATGTGGGTGTAGGAATCAATCACATTTCCGCTAGCTGCAAGAAACTGAATGGTCTCGCCAACTTCGATTTTCTCTTTCAACAAAATCTTGAGATCATCAATTTGTTGAGCACGATCTGCGGCACCTGCTTCACCTTTTTCAATAACAGCTTTTGCTAATGCATCTGCCTCAGCTTTGAAACTGTCACTTGATGCCACAAAGTCTGTCTCGCACTTCAACTTCACAATCGATGCGCGCTCTCCGTCAACAATCAATGACACCACACCTTGTGCATTGTCACGATCATCACGCTTTGCGCTAGCGGCAAGACCCTTTTCACGAAGCCACTGCTTTGCAGCCTCAATCTCGCCACCGTTTTCCTCAAGTGCTTTTTTGCAGTCCATCATTCCTGCACCAGTTGTTTGGCGCAGACTTTGAACGTCTTTTGCTGTGTACGACATGTGATTACTCCGCAGCAGGTGTGTCAGTGGTCTTTTGTGCAGCCAAACGTGCTTCGCGCTCAGCCTGTGCTTCTGCAGCCTGGCGACGTGCATCTGCTTGTTGTGCTTCAAAAACAGCAAGTTCCTCAGCGGTGCGAGGAGTGTGCTCCACGACTGCAGCTGCAGGATTGCGCTTCTGTGCGATGTAACGACCTTCGGTCACAGCCTCGGCAATCACGCGAGTCAGCAAATCGTTTGCACGAATTGCGTCATCGTTTCCTGGAATGGGGAACTGAATGAGATCGGGGTCAACGTTGGAGTCCACGACTGCAATGACGGGGATCTTCAATTTGTTTGCCTCGGTAACTGCAATGTGTTCCTTCATTGTGTCCAAAACAAAAATTGCATCCGGACGACGTGACAACTTCGCCATACCCGAAAGGTTCTTTTGCAATTTTTCAAGCTCACGACCAAGAAGGAGTGCTTCCTTCTTCGGCATCGCATCAAACTCGCCTGATGCCTGCATGCGCTCATACTCTTGCATTTTGCCTACGCGCTTTGAGATGGTTTCGAAGTTGGTAAGCATTCCACCCAACCAACGCTCGTTCACATAGTGCATGCCGCACTTCTCTGCGTAGTTACGAATTGGATCTTGTGCCTGCTTCTTGGTGCCAACAAACAAGATGGTTCCACCGTTTGCTACCAGGTCACGAACAAAACCGTAAGCGACTTCTGTGCGCTCCATGGTTTGGTCAAGATTGAGGATGTGAATGCCATTGCGTTCACCAAAAATGAATTGCTTCATCTTGGGATTCCAACGACGGGTCTGATGTCCAAAGTGAACGCCAGCTTCTAACATTTGTCGCATAGTGACGACAGCCATGATTTTCTCCTTCTGCGGTTCTCCACACACCAGTCCGACGCCGAAGCGACCGCAGTTGGCTGATGTGCATGATGTAGTGAGTTGTGGTGGCCCAGAGCCCTCACAACCCGTTCAACACTATCGGCAATGTCACGCAGCACCCACAACGACCTGAGCTGGCCCTGTGAGTCGCGCTCGGCCAAGACCCAAAAATCTCAAAGGCTCCACATATTCCTGCCCTATGCGCACCCCTAAATAGGTGTCCTCATTGGCAAAAGCCACCACTTGGCCAGCATCAACCCAGAACCCTTCATGCACACCGGTTGCCACAGTCATCACCAAGCCATAGGTCACCCGCACATTGGGGGCGATGGTCTGGACCACATACGTACGGCCCCCCACTTCACCGGAAAAAGAAATGACGCCACCGACCACGGCAAGAACTTCATCACCTGGGCGACTGTCAATGGTCACCCCACGATGACCTGGGCAATAGGTGCACAAGGGTCGATCAAAGCGTCGTATGACTTCACCCTCAACAGGCACAACAATCGTGCCCGCAATTACTGCGGGAATAAACAGAACTTGTAGCGCAAGCGACATCACCTAGCCGATGTGTACGGCGGTGACGCACCAAAAACTAAGCAACACCAGAGGCAGCAAGTCGCGATCGCAACTGCAGAACTGCTTTGGCATGAATCTGAGAGATTCGACTTTCCGTTACGCCAAGAGCTTCACCAATTTCAGCAAGTGTCAATCCGTCGTCGTAGTACAACACAAGGACTGCTTGTTCACGTTCTGGCAGTTTGGAAATCTCTGCACGCATTGCATCGCGCAGCTCGCCCTCTTCAAGTGCTGAGCCTGGCTGTGTTTGCGCATCGGTTTGTGACGGCGTGGTGTCCATAGCCACATGATCAAGTGGCCCTACCGAACCTGCAGCCACATCTGCGAGCCACTTTTCTAGTTCAACAACTTCAATCTGTAACTCCGCAGCAATTTCTTCATCGGTGGGCGCGCGACCCAGTTGATGTTCTAGAGCGGCAATTGCATCTTGAATGTTCCGCGAGCGTGAACGCACTGATCGCGGTACCCAATCAAGTGATCGCAGGCCATCCAAAATTGCTCCGCGAATACGAGGTATGGCGTACGTTTCAAATTTGGCACCTTGATCAGGATCAAAGCGATCAATTGCATTCATCAAACCAAATACACCAGCACTCACTAAATCTCCGGTGTCTACCGATCGAGGAAGTCCGGCACCAAGACGACCAGCAACGAACTTCACCAGCGAGGCATAGTGCACCACAAGCCATTCGCGCGCCATGTGTTCTTGGGAGACATGCCATGCCTCCCAAGCAGTATCTACCGTGTAGCGAAGCGGGCGTGCGTTCATGCGCGTGGGTGTGTTTCTGAATACGCCAACCGAAGCCGTTCTTTGCTCACGTGTGTATAGCGCTGTGTGGTTGCAGCATCGCTATGCCCGAGCAGTTCTTGAATGGAACGCGTGTCTGCGCCGTTATCCATGAGATGCGTGGCAAACGAGTGGCGTAATGCGTGAGGATGAGTTCCTCCTGCAATGCCCGCACGGGCACAGGCCTCATCAAGCAGACGTGCAACATCACGACGAGCAATCGGTTTACCACGACTCGACAAAAACAACGAGTCTCCAGATGTCTCACCCATTACTTCTGTGCGCACCGTCAGCCATTCATGAATTGCATGTTGTGCAGGCGCACTCAATGGCACGAGTCGCTCCTTGGACCCCTTACCCATCACTCGCAGGGTATTGCCGCTTGATTCACAACTTGCAATTGTCAGCGAACAGACTTCCGATACACGCAAGCCACTTCCATACAAGATTTCCAGCACAGCCCGATCGCGCACACGACGCCAATGCGGCGCATCTTCATCCTCCGTGATTAACAATGTCACTACGGTGGCTTCATCTATCGGGCGAGGTAGGCGCCCTTTTGTTGTCGGAGTATGCACACCCTGAGTGGGATCTAGATTGATCTGCCCCTTACGAATGTTCCATACAAAAAAACGGCGCAATGCAGCAATCTTTCGCGCAACGGTGCGAGATGTGGCTCCTCTGTCGTGGAGAAAAGCCAAGTAATCGCGCACTACATTTTTTGTGACCAGCGCTGCCGTGTTCACTTCGGCCACATCAAAGCACCATTCAATAAACAATTCCACATCTCGGCGGTAGGCCGAGCGTGTGTTTGCCGATGATGCCGTCAACGATTGTTCAAACACTGCTACTTGCCAGTGAGCCATTCGTGAATCGCGAATCTCGCAGACGCCTTTAAGAGAAATACCCTGAGGAGGTGTTGTTGCACATTGCGCACACGACGAAGAATGTGCCAGACGCACACCACGCATAGGATTCACCGGAGTCGCGCTGGATTTCTTGACCGACACGTTACGCAGCAGCCAAGTGAAGTACTGAGACACACTGGTGCAACGTTGTTCAACGGTCTCTACTGAATACCCACCTGATTCAAGATGATCAACAAATTTCTGAGCGATCTGAGATGTCACCAAGTGAGGAGTGGTGATGCCTTGAGAGATGAAGAAATCAACTGCAAAAACAACATCATCGGTTTTTGTGGCGCGAGAGATATCCGTTCCTCGCAATGATCGCGTGTAGCGAGAGATTTCAAAGACGGCGGCGCCGCCCGATGGTGAATCGGTTTTTGCCACTGCGCCCATGCCTTAACGGTACTCTGCGAGCACTAGTGGAGTAACGCCTCCCACCATCCATCGGTGTGCGAGGCCCACTGTTTGGCTTCCAGTCGACCAAGCAATATGGCTACATCAATGACAGGGCGCGCGATACTGAGTGCGAGTTCATCAATACTGCAAGGCCTAGTGCCAAGGGCATCAAGAATCTGTTTTTCTTCTCGGGTGGGCATCTCACGGATATCGCACCACCCGTGGCGTCGTCGCGTATCGAGTCCAAGAGCCACCAAAATGTCTGAGACATCCCCCACTGGTGCACAACCATCACGCAACAAAGCAGTGGTTCCTTCGCTTTGTCGCACATCGGGTGAACCTGGCACAGCCATCACCGTCACATCTCGCTTCATTGCTTCACGCACCGTAATCATGGAGCCCCCATTGTGGCCAGATTCCACCACCACTAACACCTCGCTGAGTGCTGCAATGATGCGATTACGTAAAGGAAATCGATAGGGAGCCGGCTTAGTGCCAGGTGGAACCTCAGAGAGAATGAGACCTATCCGTGAAATGTCATCCCAAATTCTCTTGTGCTCTGCGGGATACACCACATCAAGACCAGATGCGACCACAGCAATCGGCGGAACCATGAGGTGTTGCCGAGACATCACTCCAGAGTGTGCTTCCACATCAATGCCGCGGGCTAATCCCGAAACGACCGAAACATTTTCGGCACACAGTTCAGCTCCCAGTCGAAATGCCATGCGCGCACCCGAACGTGTGGGATGCCGGGTTCCAACAATTCCCACTCGGCGATTTTGTAGGTGAGAGAGATTGCCACGTGAGAAAAGAACAGCTGGCGCAAACGGATCGCCCAACAAAACTGCGGGATAATCCGCAGCCCCTCGATATGACACGTTGATTTGGCTACGCCCACATGTCTCGTACATCTGCATCGCACTCTCTCGCGAACAGTTTGCCCATGCACGTTGAACATCTCTAGGAATGTGTGACAACACGACATCACCGCCCACTATGCGCCCCCACGTCTGGGCGGGATCACCGATGTTGATGAGTTGACGCAAACGTTGCGGAGTTTGCAAGGGCAAAGATGCCAATGCACCAGCACATGCCCACGAAGGAGGAACCCCGTGCGACACTGTGTTAGCGCACAACATGAGGGTCAATTCGGATTGCACAACGTAATGCCAATGCAGCTTCCACCCATTTGGATTCAATCACTCGTGTTGCACCATTAAGGTCTGCCAGCGTGCGGGCAACGCGCCGCACTCGGTGGTATCCCCTTCCACTCAAGGCACCAATATCTAACTGATGCCGAAGAATCTCGAGTGCTCGTTCATCTAGCGGTGCAACGTCATCGAGCATGTCCGCAGTGATTGCTGAGTTCACACAGCCCTGTCGGCGTTGGGCGACCTCACGAACCCGCAACACGCGATCACGCACTTGTGCAGAACTTTCTGCCTTTTGCCCACTAGTGATTTCTTTTGTAGATGGACGCACCAGTCGCACGCGTACGTCGAACCGATCAAGCAACGGTCCACTAAATCGACGTAGATACCTTTGAATTGCAGCGGGTTGACATTGACACCCCAGTGGAGTTCCCGATCCGCACGGACAAGGATTAGTTGCAGCAACTAAGAGAAACCTCGCTGGCATAGTGACGAAATGCTGCGCTCGACTGATGCGCACCACACCATCTTCTATCGGCTGACGCAGTGCATCAAGAATGGTGGGTGCAAACTCTCCCATCTCATCGAGAAACAGCACCCCTTGAGAAGCCAGTGTGATTTCACCTGGGCGAAGTTGTGCAGACCCGCCGCCAATCATCCCCGTCATCGAGACGGTGTGGTGTGGTGCACGAAATGGTGGTGATGATGCGAGTTGATGAGTCACTGCAAGACCTGCTGCACTTCGTGTCATCGCAACCGCAAATGCTTCCTCATTTGTGAGGCGTGGTAACAGACCCGGCAAGCGAGTTGCCAACATGGATTTGCCTGCACCTGGGGGTCCAATCATTAACAAGTGATGTACACCAGCTGCGCACACTTCAAGGGCCAGCCGAGCACTTGCTTGGCCTTGCACATCAGCCATATCGGCGAGATCTTCTTCCACGATCTCTAATGCATCAGCAACCAGTGGTGGCCAGGGATGTCCTTCAACAAGAACTTGTACCAACTGCGCCAATGTGGCCACGTGACGCAATTGCGGCACTCGTGCTAGTCGTGCCTCGTCCAGCGATGATGTACCCACCACAACCTCCCGGTCAGCAACTGCGGCCACTAGAGGTGCCATGCCGTGTGTAGATCTCAAAGAACCATCAAGACCCAGCTCACCGATAAACGCCATATGTTCCACTGCATGAGCTGGAATCAATTCACTTGCAACCAATAGCCCCACTGCAATGGCCAGGTCCATACCTGCTCCACCCCGACGCTCGCCAGAACCCACCAAATTGATAGTGATCCGTCGATTGGGCCACGCAAGACCAGATGATAAAAGCGCTGCACGAACCCGGTCGCGCGATTCTCGACATCCTTCGTCAGGCAAACCCACCACTGTGAAGCCCGGAATACCTGGACCTACGTGTGCTTCCACGATGACTGGCGTACCAACAGTTCCTGTCAAGGCAGAAGATGCAATCGCTGCGTACATGTGCAGTCCCCCCTGGGTGCTGGTCTGAGATAATCAAAGCCATGTGTACGCGCCGATTTCTCCGACAGACACCGTGGGTGGTGTTGGCTGTTGTGCTCATTTCGTGTGGAAGCCCGCAGCGGACAGGTACGAATTTTTGTCGTCAACTTGCCCAAGAATTACCCGAGATTGGTCAACCTATTTTCACCACGCAAGAAGTTGCTGCAATGGTGGGGCGATACGAACGACTTTTGGAAGTTGCGCCACTGACAATTGAAAAAGATCTTGCAGTTCTTACCGACCTGTTGCAACAAGCGGAAAAGGTAAACCCCAATGATGTAGCACAACTTCAAGAACTAGCTGATGCAAGTTATGCGGCGAATCAGTCTTCTCTCACTGTGCGCGACTGGGTCAAGAGTACGTGTGCAGTTGACATCACTACGGGTCTCAACATTGACCCTCCCCGAGTTGCGACGACCACAATTGCACCACCACCTACAACAGTGGCAACAGGTGCAGGCACCACAACAACTGTGGCGCCATAGAAGCAGCTAGCGAATTTCCCCGCGGCGCACAATAACTTTGTCTACTAAGCCGTAGTCCTTGGCTTCTTCAGCGGTGAACCAACGATCGCGCTCGCTGTCTTGCTGAATGTCTTCCACGGTGCGTCCCGAGTGGTGCGCAATGAGTTCTGCCATGCGGCGCTTGGTGAAACGCAGCTGCTCTGCCTGAATGGCGATGTCTGCTGCTTGACCCCGAAGACCAGCTAATGGTTGGTGCATCATAATGCGAGCATTTGGCAATGTGTATCGCTTGCCCTCGGCGCCAGCGGTCAACAAGAACTGACCCATAGAAGCAGCAAGACCCATACAAACCGTGGCAATATCACAGCTCACAAATTGCATGGTGTCGTAAATGGCCATGCCTGCAGTGACCGAACCGCCAGGGCTGTTGATGTACAACCAAATATCTGCATTGGGGTCTTCACCCTCTAGATACAAAAGCTGTGCGCACAAACTGTTGGCAATGTCGTCATTGACATCGGTGCCCAACATAATCACTCGGTTTTTCAGCAGCCGAGTGAAGATGTCTGCTCGGGGATCCCCGCCTGCATCGAGTGCTGCGGGTGATACTGGAAAACCATTGCTGCTCATATACCCGTGAAGGCTACCTGCTCGGGCAGAATGTACGAGTGCCATTGACCTCAAAGTTCTCACCCAACACCGACGCCCTTTTGGGAAACAATAAAAGTTTTGTGGAAAAGTTCCTCGATCATGGGCTTGGCTTGACCCCCAGGAGAAGCCTGGCAATTGTCACATGCATGGATAGCCGCATGGATATCTTCCAGATGCTGGGCCTTGATCATGGCGATGCCCACATCATTCGTAATGCTGGCGGAGTAGTGACCGATGACGTGGTGCGATCACTCGTCGTCTCTCAACGTCTTCTCAAAACACAAGAAATTCTTCTGATTCACCACACGGATTGTGGATTACAGAAAATCTCCGAAGATGGCTTTAAACACGACATTGAAAAAGACTGTGGCATTAAACCATGGTGGGCAATTGAGGCTTTCGATGACCCTTTCGCTGATGTTCGGCAATCAATGGCTCGCCTTAATCACAGTCCGTTCATTGTCTGCAAGGAACATATCCGCGGTTTTGTCTACAGCGTGGAAAACGGAGAGCTCATTGAAGTCACTTCCGAAAATTCTTCCGACTAACGACTTCTTCCACTAAACATCACAAGTACTTTTTCATCGGCGTCTATTTCATCGCGAATCTCGAGCACTCCTGCTAGACCTGAACTTCCTGTTGGACTGACATCAATATCGGTGTATTCATGTGCCATGTGGTGCGCTCGCACAATGTTGCTCTCCAATGCACGCACAGCTCCACCTTGCGATGTTTGCATGTGACCCACAATGTCTATCCAGTCGTAGGTCTCATCGTCCAAGATGCCATCTGCAAAAGATGTGGGTGTGTGTTCCCACGGCCACATCACTTCTGACCATATGGCTCCAATGGCACTTGGTGAGCCCATCTCCACAAATTGCTTCCATGCGCGCACCAAAGGTGCACATCCTTCGGTTTGAACTGCATGCAAACGAGCGCTGTGGCCCTCGGCATAAAAGCTTGTGGCAAATGTGGATGCGAATGCTCCACCACCTACTTGCATAAAGACACGATCTATCTGAGAGATCTGTTCAGCAATTTCCCATCCCAATGTGCGCCCACCATCAAGACACCACACATTTTCTGTTCCTTGCACACCAAAAGGAAGTGCGCCATGTTGCACCAACTCGCGAAAGCGCCACACACATGGATCCCCTGCAGGGTCACTGTCGCGGCGAGGACACACACGTACGTCTGCGTCCAAAGAATGCAATGCGTCAAGCACAGAATCTTGTGCAGCCACGGGCACATGAACCGCAATCGGCCATTGCATTGCGCGCGCAAGTGTGGATGCGGCGATTGCCGCATTGCCACATGATGCAATAGCAAGTGGTGGTCGATCCGTTACATCTGACCAAGGTGTCACACCTGCACGTTCAGCCATTAAGAGATACACAAGTTCGGTGAACAAATGTCGCGCTTTATGTGAACCGGCAACATTATGAGTTTCGTCTTTTATCCACACGCCACCTTGCGCCGAAAAGCCAAGGACATCAGACAAAGCATCTGCACGATGCAATGGAGTTTTTCGAAATCCTGTTCCATCGACCATTTCTACTGCTCTATCTAGCGAGGCAATGATCTCAATTCGGGTTGCCTCATCGAGTCCTACTGCGGCTCCAAATGCATCTACCCCAAGTTGTTCACGAAAAGAGAGAAATGGATTATCCGATGCGAGCGCATCACTGTCATCTGTGACGACATCAAAACCCAAAACATGGTGGCGATCAGTTGGACCGGCATGAGGACACACCCATTGCAAAGGCGTACCGAGTGGTACCTGGGTATCACACACAGAACACGACATGCCCGTGACGCGAGTGGACATCGACCTGCGCCAGGTCGGGCGGACCTTCGTCGTCGACGCCACGTTCAGCGCACCCGTCCCACCCTCGGTCGCGTGGGAGGTTCTCACAGACTTCGAGCACATGGACGCGTTCGTCCC
>JAUMDU010000235.1:0-6168 GCA_032121425.1 Ilumatobacteraceae bacterium
CTGGAGCAATATCTGCAGGCAAGGATCTAGCGGGATGTGTGAGGTAGTCCACACCAGTGAGATCAACACACACATCAAAACCATCTACAACCAGTGCTTTGACAACCGCGATGTATTTGTCGCGAGAAACAAAGACCACTTTTTGCCCGAAGGACTCCACGACAGGACAGCCATGGACTAATTCTGGGGCAGTTGTCTCGTGTGCAGTTGACTCGGTCATGACTACTTAGTCCCGAGTCCGACAGAAACAGAAGTGGGAGGTGTTGCAGTGAGTTCAACTTGGGCACCTGCACCCGTTGCTGCACGACGATGCATGATTTCACCATCTTCAATTAACTGGTGAAGAGTTTCTATTGCATGAATGAGGGTTTCTGGTGTGGGTGGGCAACCAGGTGCGTATACATCGACGGGCACAATCTGATCTACGCCTTGCACAATTGCGTAATTGTTGAACATGCCACCACTAGATGCGCACACGCCCATTGAAATCACCCACTTGGGTTCCATCATTTGGTCGTATACCTGACGCAATACTGGCGCCATCTTTTGGCTAACGCGACCCGCAACAATCATGATGTCGGCTTGTCGTGGAGATGCGCGGAACACTTCCATGCCAAATCGAGAGAGGTCGTAGTGAGAAGAACCTGTTCCCATCATTTCAATTGCGCAACATGCCAATCCGAATGATGCCGCCCAGCTAGAACGCGAACGTGCCCACTTCACCAAGTCTTCAACGCGTGCAGTGACGAAGTTGTGTTCTATGCCACCAAGTCCGTCATCAATAATCTTTTGTACTGCGCTCATCAGGCTGCCTGACCAGTTCCGCTTTCGCGGCCTTCTCGGCCCACAACTTTTACGCTTCGACGCGGAGCCAATGTGGGACCATCGGCGATGTCTGCAATCTCATTAACTCGCTTTATCGGGCCCCAATCAAGTGCGCCGCGAGCAATCATGTAGACAAATGAGATAAAGAACACTGCGCTAAACGCAGCCATTTCAAAGAACACAAAAGCCCCAAGGAACTGATAATCAATTGCATAGGGATAAGCAAAAATAATTTCAATGTCGAACATGATGAACAACATTGCAATCACATAAAAACTCACGGGGAAGCGTTCTGGCGGCTCACGCCCGGGAACAATTCCACACTCATATGGTGCTTCTTTAGCGGTGTTTGGTCGACGAGGCGCCAAGAGACGCGATGCAAATAAACTCAATACGCCAAAAAGTACTGCCAGAACCGTCAATACAACTATTGGAAGGTACTGGCCCATACATCAGACCTTTGCTGGTTTGAGGGCGAGGTTTCTCGTCAAGATTGCTTCGCGACGATGTAGCGACCATGACAACAGGAAGAAGATGATTCCTGATCCAAACGCAATCAAGATCGCTGGTTGACGCTCGGCACCAAGGTCACGAATCATCACCACGTAATTGTGCTGCTTAGAGGTATCAATCTGAGGACGTGCAGGTGCGCGACCTGGCTCCACACGCTGTTCAATCAATGGCGCAATTTCCACGATGGCATAGCGAGGCTTATGGAAAAACGCAATGAAGTCAAAAGTCTCATTGATCTTGGGGTACCGCTCGCCGCCTTTATCGAACACGTTCACAGCAACATATGTTCCCGCTTCGTATTCTCCGGACTGAACTTGCAAGATGTCGTCTGATGCAGCAACAGCTTGACCACGACGGGGATCTGAATCCTCAAGTGCAATCCAACCATTAGCCACCAGAGCATCGCGTGCTTTTTCACCAGCGGCAGTTGCACTGAGTCCATCAATATCTAAAGGAGAATCTAAAACTTCAGCTCTATCGAGAAGTGCGGCATCGCGCACAATCGTGATGGGGTCGTTGGGTTGCCACGATGGCACTGGTCCTGTGAGACCAATTCCGTACACCGCCCAAATAATGGACATCGACATCATCCAGCCTGCAAGCGCAGCTGCTGTAATCAAGAAGCCCAATCGTGCTCCCACGTTGGTCGCCATGATGAGATACGTCGTGCCAATGAGGCACATAAACATGATGAGAACAACAACAATGCCGCGAATAGTCGGCTGGAAGTTGACCGCAAGAAGAGTGGACAGCATTAGAGACCTCTCACATATTCAACAATGAGTTTTACTTGCTCATCTGTGTACATCTGACCAAAGGCTGGCATGCGACCACTTCCTTGACCCTGCTCTCCGTAACGCTTTCCGTACTCAGAACCGTTCTTGATGAAGTTGATCATGTCGGCTTGATTGGGGAACTGGCGTATAGACGAACCACCAGTGAGGTTGGGACCAAATGCGCCACCACCAGTTGCTTGTGGATCACCGTATGACCAACCCTTTGTGTGGCAGCGCGCACAGTTGTATGCACCGCCATGAAGATCAAGATTAAACAACGCTTCACCAATAGATCCGTAGACACCGGTATCCACCAAACGAGTTGCCTCGCTCATGATTTCTTTGTTGTTTTCCTCAGGCAAAGAACCTGTGTCACATGTGGGGTTGTAATACGCACGAGTCTCCGTGCAACCAGCTTGTGGGATCTGAATTGACTTCATGTAATCAATCAATGTGGTGACTGCTTGATCTGTCAATGGTCCACCGCCCACGGTGCCCCATGCAGACATTGGCGAGAATGGTCGTCCGTAGTTCAAGATGAAGCGCACTTCTTCTTCGGAGAATCGATAGTTGATGGTGTTCAAAGCAGGAGCTGCCCAGTTCACAGACTTCACTTCACCAGTTTTAGGATCTGTGACTGCAAAGGCTGCAACGCCGCCGCCAGCTTTCATGCCGCCATGGCAACCGGCGCAGTTGTATCCGCCGTCAGCTGTAGAGGCGAACAATTTTGAACCCCACTTGACGAAGCGCTTCTCAAAACCAAATTGTGCTTCTGCTTGACGATTGGGTTCAAGAATCCAATAGAGCGGCAAAGAAATTGTGATGATCACTAAGAAGACAAGTCCCAGCAATTGCACACGCTCGAGGCGAGGTCCTTCTAGTTCTTCATCGTCGTAATAAGGCTTACGGTTCGCAGCAAGAAACTGTTCGGACCCAATTTCGTCGCGACCTTTACGAAGGTTGAAAATTCCATAGAGAATCCAACCGCCCACAGCAAGGAGCAAAATGATCCAAGCAATAGATGTTGATGTTGCTGCAATCATGATTTAGTGACCTCCCGCACCAACGCAGTGTGGACCTTCTGCTTCTTGACCAGTTGTATTCGTGCCAATTGATGGACCTGCGAATACCGCACCGGTATCAATCGTGAGTTGGCCATTTGTTACCGACACAGCAAAACGATCCATGCCGCGAGGAGCAGGACCGCCCTTTGCTTCCCCGACACGGTTGTATTGCGAGCCGTGACACTGGCATTCAAACCATTGCGAGCTCTTGCAATCAGGAACACGACATCCGAGGTGAGGGCACTTCTGATACAAAGCAACAACACCTGCTTGCATTCCTGCAAAAACGGGACCTTGTGCTCCGTACACGGCTTCAGCTTTACCTAAAGAACCCTTTGGATATTCGGTAACCCATGCACGCGCCTCAGCAAGATACAAAAATCCATCATTTGCCTTGATATTTGCAACGATGTCATCGAGACGACCAGCGGTGATCTTTGAACCAAACCCGCCTTCTGCGCCTTTCCACAAAAATGCAATTGCCGATGCACCAAAAGCACCAATGCTGGCACCCATCAATGTGACTGCAGTGCGATTGAAGAACATACGACGAGAAACGCCAATGGCTTCTGCGTCTGGAGCGACGAAAGGTGCAATCTCAACGGGAGCAGCCTTCACAATGTCAGTTGTGCGAGCAGCTAGTTCCACTTCACGTCCAGTAGAAGTGGTTGCTCCTACTTTTGCTTTGCGGTCACTTGCTCGTGTTTCACGTGAAAGTGCACCAGCGCCGCGAACATCGGTACTGCGAGCAGTTGTCATCACAACAATGGCGCCAAACACCACTGCTGCAATCACCACTACTGCGATTATCAGACCTGTACTCATAACAATTCGTTCCTTAACTACTTTGCCTATACGTCGAATGTTGCCAAAAGAGTTCTTTTAGAACTCGAAGAAAATTCCATCTCGCCACGGGAAGATGAACAAGAAACCTGGACCGCGGAAGAACGATCCAATAATCACCAAGACTGCCCAGAACATAAGGAACATAGTCATCATCGATGTCATGAACTTACGGTCTTCAGGCTTATTAGATGGATTGCGATCAAGATACGGCGCAAGCACCAATGCCAAGAGACCCACACCAGGAAGCGTTACGCCTGCCACCATCGGGTGGAACATTGTTAACAGTTCTTGCAGACCCAAGAAGTACCAAGGTGCCTTCGATGGGTTTGGAGTTGCATTGAAGTCTGCAGCTTGCAGAAGTGGTGCGTTCACAATCCAAGAGAACACAAACAAGAAAGCAGTGAGCGCAAGTGCGGCAACAAATTCCACTGCCAACAAATGCGGCCAGGTATGCACCTTGTCCACTGGGGCTGCTTTTGCTTCTTGAATAGAGCCTGACTTCACCACAGTGAGAAGACGTTGTGTGTGTCCACCAGGTCCTGCGCCCACGGGAACAGATCCGGCTGGTGCTGCGGCAACTACTGCCGAGGCTTTGTCCGCTACTGCAACTGCACCGGCATCGCCTGCTGAACGAGCAGCTTTGCTGCGCTCCAACAGGTGATCAGGGATACGGGAATCACCTGCACCAGCAGATACTTCTTCGGTCTCAGCTGCTGCTTTATCGCGAGCAGCTTGTGCTCGCTTTAAGAGGTGTTCTGGGATTTCAGTCATTGTGTTTCTCCCTTTCCCTTACAGAGGTCCAGAAATTCCGCCGTCCTTACGGACGCGCCAGAAGTGAATTGCCATAAAGATCACGATGACGAATGGCAACAACAACACGTGGAGTACGTACCAACGTAGAAGTGTCTCGTTGCCAATTTCCACACCGCCGAGAAGTACAAAACGAACTTGTGAACCAATGACTGGGGAATAGCCCATCATGTTGGTGCCCACCGCAACGGCCCAAAGCGCTAACTGGTCCCAAGGCAACAAGTAGCCAGTGAACGAAAGCAGAAGTGTCAATGTGAGAAGAACGATTCCAATTACCCAGTTGAACTCGCGTGGTGGCTTATATGCACCGTGGTAAAACACGCGAGCCATATGCAAGAACACGCTCAACACCATGATGTGAGCACCCCAACGGTGCATGTTGCGCACAAGCAAACCGAAGGTCACCGATGTCTGCAAGGTTTGAATGTCTTGCCAGGCGTTAGCGCCCGTTGGTCGGTAGAAGAACATCAAGAAAATGCCCGTCACCGTTAACAAAATGAAGACGAAAAAGCTCAAACCACCAAGACACAAGGTGTAACTCACCTTGACCGCATGTCGCTTCACTTTCACTGGGTGTAAGTGGTACAACACCGAGTTCATGATCACGTATGAACGGTTACGTGGACTGTCCGTGTAACCCTTACGAAAAATCGAACCAGGACGGAAGATTGAGTTCCAAGCCTGACTGCCTTGCAGCTGTGCACCAATTTTGGCTGCACGCTCTTTCAAAGTGGGGCGGGGATTGTCAAGTACTTTTGCCATTATTCATTCACCTCAGAGTCGCATTCCATAGCCGTAGCCATGATTGTTTGTACGTGTATGACTGTCACCTTCTGGGGAAGGTGCGCCGACCTTGCCCAAAATGATGACGCCAGTAGGACAGCGATCAACACACAGTGCACAACGCGTGCACACATCGTCGTCGATAATAAAAATCACATTGTCTGAAGGGTCATCACCGGGCAGTTCAGTTCCTTGTGCTTCGGCAACTGCATCGGGAGTAACCATGTGGATGCACTTCCATGGACAGATGTCGACGCAGCCCTCGCACATAATGCATTCGCTTTGATCAATGTGGATGAACTGCTTCGGCTTGACAGCCTTCCCCAAGTAATCCGCATCTACTTCCACCAATTGGTATTCGGTGGACCACTCAGGCATTGGTGGGTTTGCGTCGGTACGTGCCATGGCTGTTATGCCTTCTTCACCTTCACCAATGGTCGACCATAAGAAGATGTTTCGAGTTCTTTACTCACCTTGTCATGGCGCTTTTGCCACCACACAAAGAGGAAAATCATCAAACCGATGAAATACACGTGAATGACCACAACGAG
>JAUMDU010000236.1:0-12026 GCA_032121425.1 Ilumatobacteraceae bacterium
ACGAGTAGGTGGCGCAGCACAAACCAAAGCCATGAAGAGTGTGTCTGGAACACTCAAACTTGATCTTGCTCAGTTCCGCGAGCTTGAAGCTTTCGCTACTTTTGGTTCCGAACTTGACGCAGTGTCGAAAGCACAGCTCGAGCGCGGATATCGCTTGGTGGAATTGTTGAAGCAAGGCCTCAACTCACCAATGCCAGTAGAAGAGCAAGTTGTGTCCATCTTTGCAGGAACAAAGGGTTACTTGGACTCCATTCCTGCTCCAGATGTGCAGCGCTTTGAAAAAGAATTGCTTGATTATGTCCGTTCACGTCACGGTGCAATGCTCGCTGAGTTGCGCACCAATCCAAAAGCAGATGTTCCTGCTGACTTGGGTGACATCGTGTCCACATTTAAAGCACAGTTCAAGCCAACAGTTGCCAAAGGCGCTGGCGTAGACCCCACTGCAACCAATGCTGATGCACTTGGTGAAGCAGAGAGCAACAAGACCCTCGCAACGGAGTGATGTAAGTGGCTGGCGGTCAAGAACGCATTTTGCGCGGACGTATTCGTTCCGTGCAAGCGACGAAGAAAATCACGCGCGCAATGGAGCTCATTGCTGCATCGCGCATCGTCAAGGCACAGCAACGCGTGAGCGCCGCCGTGCCTTACAGCGAGTTGATTACTGAAGTCGTTCGCGATCTTTCGGCAGCAGGTGCGGGAAGCGAATCACCTCTTTTGGCTGGTCGAGACCAAGTCAAGAAAGTGTGTTACGTCGTACTCACCGCAGATCGCGGTTTGTGTGGCGGATACAACTCTGGTGTGATGCGCGCAACTGAAGGTGAAATCAAGGAAGACGCACTCGCTGGTCGTGACCACGTGATTGTGCCCGTAGGCCGCAAAGCAGAGGGCTACTTCCGCTTCCGTGGTTACAACATGGCGCAGTCTTTCACTGGCTTTACCGATAGCCCCACATACGCAATTGCCAAAGAAATCGGTGAGTATGTGACCAGCTTGTTTACAAGCGGCGAAGTTGATCGTGTCGAATTGGTGTACACCAGATTCGTGTCGGCAGGCAATCAAGAAGTTGTGCAACGTCCGCTTGTGCCACTTGATACAAAAGTGGCAGAAGGTGGCGACGGCAAGAGCGAAGCCGGCCACGACTACGAATTTGAGCCGACTCCAGAATTAATTCTGGAAACACTTCTTCCTCGATACGTAGAAGCACGTGTGTATGCCGCACTATTGAACGCTGCAGCATCTGAACATGCGTTTCGTCAGCGCGCCATGAAGGCCGCAACCGACAACGCTGAAGAGTTAATTAAGAACCTTTCACGAATTATGAACCGAGCCCGCCAGGACTCCATCACCACCGAGATTATGGAAATCGTCGGTGGTGCCGAAGCAATGGCATCAGGCAATTAAGAGCGACAACACAGGAGAAATCCACATGAGCATGACCCAAACCAACAATCTCGGCCGAGTAGTAGCAATTGCCGGCCCGGTTATTGACGTTGAATTTCCTCGCGGCTACCTGCCCGAGTTGAACTCAGCGATCGAATTTGAAATTGAGACACAAGGTGAAAAAACCGTAGTTCTCGCAGAAGTTGCACAGCAGCTTGGCGATAGCCGCGTGCGCGCCGTGTGTTTGAAGCCCACCGATGGTCTTCGCCGCGGTACACCAGTGCGCGACACTGGACACGGCATTCAGGTGCCCGTGGGTAATCGCACACTCGGTCACGTATGGAACGTGTGGGGCGAAGTCCTCGACGGCAACAATGCTGACTTCAACGACATTGAGCGTTGGGACATTCACCGTCCAGCACCTGCATTCGACACGCTTGAGCCTTCAAAGCGCATGTTCGAAACAGGCATCAAGGTCATCGACCTTCTCACCCCGTACCTCGCTGGTGGAAAGATTGGTCTGTTCGGTGGTGCAGGAGTGGGCAAGACCGTTCTCATTACCGAGATGATCAACCGCGTGGCCTCCAAGCACGGTGGTGTGTCGGTGTTTGCTGGCGTGGGCGAGCGCACACGTGAAGGAACCGACCTTCGTTTGGAAATGGAAGAGTCGGGCGTGTTTGAAAAGGCCGCCTTGGTCTTTGGCCAGATGGACGAACCACCAGGCGTGCGTCTTCGCGTTGCATTGTCTGCACTCACCATGGCTGAGTACTTCCGTGACGTACAAAACCAGGACGTGTTGTTGTTCATCGACAACATCTTCCGTTTCGTACAGGCCGGATCTGAAGTGTCCACACTTCTTGGTCGTATGCCATCTGCTGTGGGTTACCAGCCCACCTTGGCCGACGAAATGGGCCAATTGCAAGAGCGCATTACTTCAACACGTGGACGCTCAATTACATCGCTACAAGCGGTGTACGTGCCTGCTGACGACTACACCGACCCAGCACCGTTCACTACGTTTACCTTCCTTGATGCAACAACAGAACTTTCACGTTCGATTGCATCGTTGGGTATCTATCCCGCAGTGGACCCATTGGCATCAACATCCACAATTCTCACTCCAGAGACCGTGGGCGATCGTCACTACGCAGTTGCTCGTCGCGTGCAGGAAATCTTGCAGCGTTACAAGGAACTCCAAGACATCATCGCAATTCTTGGTTTGGATGAACTTTCTGAAGAAGACCGCCTCATCGTGTCACGTGCACGTAAGGTGCAGCGTTTCTTGTCTCAGCCGTTCTATGTTGCTGAAGTCTTCACCGGTGTTAAGGGCGAATACGTTCCTGTTGCAGAAACAGTGGAGTCATTCGAGTCTTTGATCAACGGCGAGTTGGACGAAGTTCCAGAGCAAGCGTTCTTGAACGTGGGCTCAGTGGAGCAAGTTCTCGCCAAGGCAAAGGCTTTGCAGGAGAACGCATAATGGCAGAAGCCAGCGGCACCATGCGGGTGGAAGTTGTCTCGCCAGAGCGCATTTTGTTCTCAGGCGAAGCCAAACAAGTCATCACGCGCACCTTGGAGGGAGGCGAAGTTGCCTTCCTTCCAGGCCATGCTGCGTTTTTGGGTGCTTTGACGGAAAACCACACTCGCATTTACTTGTCCGATGGTTCGATTCAAAACTTGGCAGTCCACCTCGGGTTTGTTGAGGTAGGGGCCGATCACGTCACTATTTTGTCTGACTCTGCAGAACTTGAAGAAGACATTGACGTAGCACGTGCGAAAGCAGCCAAGGAACGCGCTGAGACACAGTTGCGTACAGAACACTCCACTGAAGTGGAAGCTGATCTGCGTCGTGCACATGCACGTTTGTCCGCTTCTGGCGGGCTTGGTTCCTCACACTAATTGTGACGCCCTTGCGGGCATAAAATTAGTTGTAGTCGATTGCCGAAAACAGGCTGATCTTGTCGAGACGATGCTGTGCATCAATCAGGCGCACTGTGCCACTTCGTGAACGCATTACCAGACTTTGTGTTGTCACAATTCCTGGTGCGTAACGCACGCCATTGAGAAGCTCTCCATCGGTGACTCCGGTGGCAGCAAAGAAACAATTGTCGCCTTGCACTAAATCATTGGTGGTCAAAATACGACTCACGTCGTAACCCTGGGCGATGGCTTGATCGCGCTCGGCATCATTGCGTGGCCACAGGCGACCTTGAATCTCGCCACCCATGCACTTCAACGCAGCTGCAGCGACAACTCCTTCTGGTGTGCCACCAATGCCGAACATGACGTCAACGCCGGCATCTGGCCATGCGGTAGCAATTGCAGAAAAGATGTCACCATCTGAAATCAATTTGATACGTGCACCTGATGCGCGCACTTCTTCAATCAAGTCGATGTGGCGGTCGCGTTCCAGGATCATCACAGTGAGATCGCGCACGCTTTCACCTTTGGCTTTGGCAATCCATTTGAGGTTTTGAGTGGGGGAGGCAGTGATGTCAATGGAACCCACGGCATCGGGGCCAACAGCGATTTTTTCCATGTAAAAACAAGGGCCTGGATCAAACATTGTGCCTCGCTCAGAGACAGCGATCACTGCAATTGCGTTGCCTTTTCCAGATGCTGTGAGCGATGTGCCATCGATGGGGTCCACAGCCACGTCTGTGTCGGGCTTGGAACCATCGCCAACAATTTCGCCGTTAAACAGCATGGGTGCATCATCTTTTTCGCCTTCACCAATGACCACGATGCCCGACATCGGCACAGTGGATAGCACAGTGCGCATTGCGTCAACTGCTGCGCCATCGGCGCCCAATTTGTCTCCACGGCCCACCCAGCGTGATGCAGCCATCGCGGCAGCTTCGGTTGTCCGTACAAGTTCGAGGGCAAGGTTGCGGTCGGGGCGTTCAGTGGGCATGTCCCCAACCTAGTGGGCTCACTAGCCTGAGACGATGTCTGTTGTGCCCCTTCAATTGTGTCTTGCGGGCCGGGAAGTGACCGATGTTCGTGTGCGTCCAGGTGGCTTGTGGGTCTCTGGTGTGGTGTCTGAGCCTGGCCTACATGGCATGGTGAGCCGTTTGTGTATGTGGTCAGTCGCACATCGAGATGTTGTGGTGGATCTGGTGGTGGACCCGATGCCCTTGGCGGGGCGAGGCTTGTCAGGCGGAGTGCACTGTTGGGATCTTGAAGGTCGACGCGTCTTTGTGTGCACCGCTCAACAAGGCATTGTGGAAGTTGCGCTTGTGGGCGACGTACCCGAAGGCCAACGCAGTTTGGCTTTTGATCCCCAGCGAAGTTGGACGACACCAGCAATCGATTTCACGCAGTCGAGCATGTATGCGATTGCTGATTGGTGCGAAATGTGGAAATGCACTCTCGACGCTGGCGAACCACAGTTGGTGTATCGCTCCGATGGATTTGCCATTGATGCCACTGCGGGCGCAGATGGCATGTGCATGACATGGGATCGGCCACACATGCCATGGACGCAGAGCACTATTTATCCCGAACCAGCAATCTCTGAAGTATCGATGCAACAACCACGCTTTTCTGCACAAGGAAATAGTTTCGGTTACATCGAAGATGCATCCGGAGTAGTCAATGTACGTATCTGTGCTGATCGTGTGGTTGCGCACGATGTTGTCATTGACGATGAGTGTGAACATGGTGGCCCCACATGGGGGCCTGGGCAACGCACATGGTGTTTCAATACCGATGGCACCAAAGTCGCTTACGCACGTAACGAAAAAGGCTTTGGCACATTGTGGGTCTATGACCGTTTGACTACTCAGCGAACCAAGGTTGACAAGGGAATCTTTGGTTGCCTCTCATGGGAACAGAACACGTTGGCGGCATTGCGCACCGGTGCACGCACGCCCACACAAGTTGCTACCTACGACATGTCGCCAGAAAAGTTTGGCGAACGCACTGTGATTGTGCAGCCAGGCGCCGAACAATGGTTAGCGCCAGAGATCGAACAAGAACTTGTCGAGCCCTCACTTCATGAAGCAAGTCATGGCAATGTTGTTGTGCCCTATCGGCTGTATCGGGCAAAGACGCCCAATTGGGGTGTCATTGTGTGGGTGCACGGCGGTCCGATAGATCAATGGCAAGTGACATTTCGCCCAAAGTTTGCCTACTGGCTCTCGCGCGGTTGGTCGATTGCGGTGGTTGATCATCGTGGCACCACTGGGTATGGGCGTGCATTTCAACAACAGTTGGAAGGACATTGGGGTGAATACGACGCTCGCGACACCGTGGCTGTTATTCGACAAGTGCAACGTGCTTTTGGTTTTCGTACCGAACGCACAGTGTTGATGGGTTCTAGCGCAGGGGGGCTTGCTGTGTTGAATGCATTGGGCACATCTCGTACGTTGGCCGCAGGAGCTGTGGTGAGTTTTCCTGTTGTAGATCTTGGCGAGTTAATGCAAGGTGCCGACCCTTTTGAGACCCACTACATGCCACGACTCATTGGGGCGCGCGATAGTTTCGATCCTTTAGTGATGCAACGTTCACCGTTGTCGCGAGCCCATGTGATTGCAGGCACACCACTGTTGGTGTTTCATGGAGACCAAGACACATTGGTGCCCCTGTCGCACTCAGAACAATTGCGTGATGTGGTCAATGCAGCAGGTGGCGCGGTGCGCCTTGAAGTGATGCATGGCGAAGGACACGGGTTTCGTGACCCGCTGCATATCATTCGTGAATACTCCATGACCGAGGAATTTCTCCACGAGTTGATGGGGTGACACCTCGATAGCGTCAAGTTCATGCTGTTAGCCGAGCTTGAGATTTTTCACTCTCGGCCCATTGCGCCCACTCGCAGAATTTCATTGGGACACATGTATCTACCCATTGATCCAGTTCCAGGATTTGGTGGGCTTTTGTTGGGTGCAATTGTTGCCGAACACATGCGCGACGTAGACGATGACCTGCACGTGGATATTCAAAGACTGCTCACAGAAATCGAACGAGGAACTCGCGTTGTTCAACCACGATTGCGTCATCGCTTTCAAGTGGACCGACATGGACTTTCTTACAGCACGCATCGTCTTATGGGTGTGGGCGACACAGTGGAGTTTGAATTAGAGAGTCGTGGAACTGCGTTACAACAAGTACTTGGTGCGGTGTATGCATTGGAACGTCTCGAGAATTCGGTACGTCAACAGATGATTCCGGTGATTCGTCGTGCATCCACTTGGCGCGGCCCTATTGGACCGTCGTTTATTGCATACATAGCCGGCTCCAATGTGTCGTCGGTGTCGGCGTTGGCTGATCCACGCGCGTGGGCATTAGATGTGTTGGGTTTCCCAGGAGGAACAATCACAATCTCAAAGCGAGAGATTATGTCGCGGTATCGCGACAGTTTGCGGCGCGTGCATCCCGACCATGGCGGCGATGAACGTCATGCAAGCAAAGCCATTAATGACATTTCAGAAGCACGCCGTGTGTTGCTGGAGACATTGTGAGTGGTGTTCAAGGAGTAGTTCTTTTCCCAGGCGCTGGGTCATCATCCACGCACGCGTCACTGATTGCCATCGAGGAATCATTGGCGCCAATACCG
Source organism: Ilumatobacteraceae bacterium (assembly GCA_032121425.1). GTDB lineage: Bacteria > Actinomycetota > Acidimicrobiia > Acidimicrobiales > Ilumatobacteraceae > UBA2093. The sequence goes on from JAUMDU010000236.1 coordinate 6,938, forward strand.
GTTCTTCGGTGTGATTTTCCTTATCGACTCGCGGGGAAATCATTTCCTGACAAAACACCAGTTCTGGTCGACAGTGTGCGCACTCAGGTGCGCGCCTTCGCTGCAACATTGGGTGTGTCCACGTCATCTTTGGTAATTGGTGGACGATCTATGGGCGGGCGCATGTGCTCAATGGCTGTTGCCGATGTTGATGATCCACTCGATGTTGCTGGGGTTGTGTTGATCTCGTATCCGTTGCATCCACCAAAGAAACCCGACAATCTTCGTATTGAACATTTGCCACGTGTGGCGACACAATTGCTGTGTGTCAGCGGAACCAAAGACAACTTTGGAACACCTGAAGAGATGACACAAGCTTTTGCCGTAGTTCGGGGAGAAGTGCAGTGGGTGTGGATAGAAAATGGCCGACACGAACTTGCGGGCAAAGACCACGAAGTGGCAATTGCAGTGCAAGATTGGGTAATGGGTCTTACTGAGAAGACGGTGAAGTGATTTCTTCCAAGCTGAGATGTGCAGTTTCTGGGTAACGAAACCACACAATCAAAGAGGCCACAACTGGTCCGAGAACAAGCCACATCATCACTGATCCATAGGAGATGTCGTTATCGAGAAACAGTCCGCCACCAATAAGGCCAAAACTTCCACCCACGAGAGCCGAGGTCATGATGATTCCGCCTGCGAGACTGCGCACGCTGGTGGGAAATAGTTCACCGCGATACACAGCCATTGCCGGATACGACATGCCAAAGGCAATACCGCCCGCGATTGCAGTAGACCACATAAGAGCCCCTGACGTGGTGAACGACAATGCCAAGAGCAACGCACCAAGTGGGACCATGGTTGCACCAAGCACACGACGGCCTTTTGCATCTGCCAGGCGTCCTCCCACAAGTAGACCCAGCGATGCAGGTGAAGAGGTTGCGATAGTGAACACGGCAATTAGTGATGCTGAGTAATCGCGCTGATCTTTGAGATAGCGATTTTGAAATATTGATGCAGTGGCAATGTAGAGGTTTGTGAGAAACACCACAGAGCAGATGCGTCCGATGTTGCGACGCAATGCTGCTTTGGCAGAGATGTGCATTTCTTGGGTGACTTCGATGCGGGGAATAAATCTTTTTGATTCAGGAAGATGTTTCGTGATGATGTAGGCAGTGATTGTCCAGATCAATGTCACTACATACACGTATCGCCAAGAACTTGTACCTAGGTCTGCAAGAGGTAATGAGGCAACTGCAATGCCTGCACCAATACCGCTGAGCACTGCAAGAAATCCTGTGGCATAGGCGCGCGCATTGCGAGGCATCTCTTCAATAGCAACAACTGCAATCAGAATGTCGAGGGTGAGACCAAGGGGGCGACCCACTGCTTGGGTGGCAACGAGAAATTCAAATGACGGTGACAATGCCCCGAGTGCAGAAACAAGTGGGGCACACCATGCCACCGTGATAATCAGTGGTCGTCGACCGTGTTTATCTGCCAGGGCAACAAGGGGAAGGCTAATGATGATGCCCCAGCGCACGATGGCGGCACCTACTCCTTGACCAGTGCGACCTACGTCAAATTCGTCAGCGGCATAGGCCACGGTTTGGGTAAACAAGGTATTCACAAAGGCCGACGACATTGACGCCAATGCCATTAATAACAGAATGCGTCGATGGTGAGCAGTGAGGGGCTCGGCGGGCAAAGCCCACTGGGGCATGCGATTGAGGCGAGTCCTCCCATTCATGGTCACGGCGGGAGCATACTGATAGCCATGCCTTTTGACCCGACGAATAGTCACGATGTGATTGTGGCCTCACAGAGCGGGCCATTATTCGGAGAAGTTGTGGTGCCGGGCGCGAAAAATTCGGTGCTCAAATTGATGGCTGCCACGTTGCTCGCTGATGGCACATATCGACTCACGAATGTTCCCGTGATTGACGATGTGGACATCATGTCTGATTTGTTAGAGGCCTTGGGTCTGCGCATTACCAAGATTGCTGCGCCCCATGGCGAGGTGGGGCAACATCTTGAAATTGTGAACTCTGGCGCAATTCGTCCAGTGGCACCTTTTGAGTTAGCAGATCGCATTCGAGCGTCGGTCAATGTAGTTGGTCCATTGTTGGGTCGATGTGGCGAAATCGATATTGCACTACCTGGTGGAGATGACTTTGGTGGGCGACCCATTGACATGCATTTGCGCGGACTAGAAGCAATGGGTGCAGTCTTTGATGTCACCAGTGACGGCATTGTGGGTCGATGCCAGCGACTTCGTGGTGTTGATATTGAATTTGATTTTCCTAGCGTGGGTGCAACTGAAAACATTCTGATGGCAGCGGTAGTTGCAGACGGAACGACCACATTGCGCAATGCAGCACGCGAGCCCGAGATTGTGGATCTGTGCGAAATGCTCAAGAAAATGGGATGCCGTATTGAAGGAGTGTCTACATCAACTCTTGTTATTCACGGGGTTGCCCCTTCTTCACTGCAATCAGTAACGCATTGTGTGGTGACCGATCGCGTGCAAGCGGCGACATACATTGCCGCTGTGGGCATGTGTGGGGGATCCATTCGTGTAGAGCGTGCAGTAGCAGAACATATGGGAATGATGTTGTCGCGATTTACCGATATGGGAATTGCGTTTCAGATTGATCCCGAAGGAATTGTGGCCACAGCGCCGCAGCGATTGTCTTCTATTGATGTGGCAACACTTCCGTATCCCGGTGTGGCAACCGATTACAAACCTTTGGTAGTTGCCATGTTGTCCATTGCACAAGGTGTGGGCATTGTGACTGAGAATTTGTATCCAGGTCGTTTTCGCTACGTTGAAGAGCTGCGTAAATTGGGCGCCGATATCTCCATTGACGGCCATCACGCAGTGGTGCGTGGAGTTGAGCATCTTCGGGGTGCCACCGTTGTGGCTCCAGATATTCGTGCTGGTGCTGCACTTGTGGTCGCGGGATTAGCTGCTCAAGGAATGACGGAAATCGGCGATGTCTTTCATATCGATCGCGGCTATGACGACATTGTGGGTCGCCTGGCTGGGCTTGGAGCGTCGGTTACTCGGATTCGTCCGGAGAGTTAACCGGGGGCTGACCAAGTTTTTTTGCACGGCTATTGGCTAGTCGAAGGAGTGCAAAAATCAGCGCGATGGGCACAGCAACATAGAGAAACTCATCCCATCCGCCTTGGTGGGCGAACATGTGTCTCATCGTAGGCGTGAGAGCGCCTTGGGTGGGTATCGTTCTAGGGGAATGGGAGGCAGAGATGTCCATGCGTCAGCAAGTCGAAGAGACAATTGAAGTCATCAGGCCCGCATTGCAGGCCGACGGCGGTGACATCATCCTTCGTGAAGTTGATGAAACAAGTGGAGTGGTCAGTGTCACCCTCACGGGGGCTTGCACCACATGCCCCGCCTCTGATCAAACTCTCAAAGCCGGTATCGAGCGCATCATGAAAGACCGCATCGATGGTGTGACCGAGGTTGTGCAGGTCGCCTAAGTGAGCCGCCGCAATCAGAACCCCACCGAATTATTTGATGCCGCATGTGCAGGTGATCGTGCGGCACTTGCGCGAGTGCTGTCACTTCTAGAACGTGGAGATACCGTCGCGCGTGAAGTGGGTCGGTTGGCCTATCAGCGCAGTGGGTCTGGATACACCGTAGGAATCACCGGTGCGCCTGGGGCAGGCAAGAGCACCTTGACTAGTGCGCTCATTCGCCATATTCGCCAACGTGATATTGAGATTGCAGTTCTGGCAATTGATCCTTCGTCGCCATTTACTGGTGGGGCCATTTTGGGTGACCGTGTGCGTATGCAAGATCACGCAACAGACCCCGGAGTGTTTATTCGCTCTATGGCTACTCGGGGACATTTGGGTGGACTGTCGCTGTCTACTCCTGAAGCAATTCGCATGCTTGATGCAGTGGGTCGCCAATGGATTTTGGTAGAGACCGTGGGTGTTGGGCAAGTAGAAGTAGAGATTGCTGGGAAGGCAGATACCACTGTGGTGGTGCTGAATCCTGGTTGGGGAGATTCTGTACAGGCGAATAAAGCCGGCCTGATGGAAATCGCTGACATTTTTGTCATCAACAAAGCGGATCGTAAAGGCGTAGAAGAAACCCGGCGCGACGTGGAACAAATGTTGGAACTCAGTGACTTAGCCCACGATGCATGGCGACCACCGATTATCGCCACAGTGGGGAATACCGGTGAAGGCGTTCCTGCTTTATGGGATGCAATTGCTGAACACCGCACTGTCATTGAAGCAAGTGGAGAACTGGTACAACGTCGCCAGTTTCGATTGCGTGAAGAATTGCGCGAAATTATTGCACGCCGACTTGAGCAACGTGCGCGAGAAATTTGCACGGGAGAACGCTGGGACACTTTGCAACAAGGTGTTTTAGATCGAACTATCGATCCATGGTCGGCAGCCGACGAAATGTTACGAGGAGTGGAGGCATAGACATGTCCGACAATGACATTGTTCTTTTAGAACGACGCGAAAGTGGCGCAGCAGTGATCACCTTGAATTCACCCAAGGTCAATGCGCTATCGACCACACTTCTTGGTCGTCTACGTGACATTGCCAAAGAGCTCACCACGACGCCTGCAGGCGCAGTGGTGATTACAGGCGGCCCTCGCCTGTTTGCCGCTGGCGCAGATATCTCAGAGTTCTCAGGCCCAGAGCAAGCACGCGTAATTGGAACCGCTTTTCATAGCGCGCTCAATGCAGTAGATGCACTGCCGTGTTTTACCGTTGCAGCTATTAGTGGCTTTGCATTAGGCGGAGGATGCGAACTTGCATTGGCGTGCGACTATCGCATTGGCTCTACCAAGGCAGTGTTCGGTCAGCCAGAGATTTTGTTGGGCATCATTCCTGGCGGTGGCGGAACCCAAAGACTTCCGCGTCTCATTGGTCCAGGTCGCGCCAAAGAAATGATGGTCACAGGGCGACAGGTGTCCGCAGATGAAGCATTACGCATTGGTCTTGTTGACGAAGTTGTCGAACCAGATGCACTGATGGAGCGAGCACTGTCTTTGGCAGACACTGTGGCTAGTGGTGCATCTCTTGGTGCTCGTGCTATTTCAGAGGTAGTGGACGCTGG
>JAUMDU010000237.1:0-2637 GCA_032121425.1 Ilumatobacteraceae bacterium
ACTGGCATTGCTGTACCCGTCCCCTCAACTCGCGATCCATGCCTCCCTACAACTGGCTCGCCCCTGCAATATGTCGACATTTTTGTAGATGACTTCGTTTCTTTAGCTCAAGCACCTTATCTACGACGTGTCCGCCGCTCTTTGTTGCATGCAATTGATGATGTCATCCGCCCTGTGTCCTCAATCGACTCTCCCTTTCGTCGAGAGCCAGTGTCCCTCAAGAAACTTTGTCAAGGAGACTGCTCGTGGGATACCATCAAACTTGTGCTGGGTTGGGTTATCGATACCGAAAGGATGACTCTGCACCTACCCCAACATTGTGTCGACCGTTTGTGGGAGATCCTTGACAGTATCCCTCCTTCTCAGAAACGTACAAGCGTCAAAAAATGGCACCAAGTCCTCGGAGAACTCCGATCAATGGCTATTGCATTACCGGGCGCCCGCCATATGTTTGGCCGCTTACAAAATGCACTCTCGTTACAATCCAAAACTCGGGTGTGCCTTAAGAAAGGTGTTCACCAGGCCCTTGACGATTTCCGATGGCTTGCTGATAACATTGAGTCTCGTCCCACACGCATTGCTGAACTCGTTCCCGTCCTCCCTGCTGCCGAAGGTCATCATGATGCCTCCGGTGAAGGTGCGGGTGGCGCTTGGTTCCCGGGTACCTCCCTAGTCCCACGAGTTGGATGGCAACCTGGCACTCCTGTAGTTTGGCAACTGGAATGGCCTCAGTTCATCCGCGACAAACTAGTTTCCAGTGATAACCCCACTGGTACCATCACAAACTCTGACCTGGAACTGGCCGGCGGCCTGCTCCATCTTGACTGTCTCGCCCAAACTTTTGACACCCGTGAACGAACCATTGTCAGCAAAGGCGACAATCTCAACACCACGTTCTGGGAGCGAAAAGGCAGTACCACAACAGACTCTGCACCGGCATATCTCCTACGAATGTTTGGTATCCACCAACGCTTTCACCGTTACGTTCCACGCTTTGATTATCTTCCTGGCAAATCCAACCCATTGGCTGATGCTTTGTCTCGTTCCTTCGACGTACCAATGCCTCGGTTAATCTCACAATTGTCACACCTGCTCCCTCAGACCGTTGGCTGTCAAGTTTGGACTCCTCCATCAGCACTCGTTTCCGCAATCATCTCTGCATTGCTCAGAAAACAGTCTCCAAGGGTGTCTCTTCTGGCCGCGCCAGCTCCGCCGTCAAACACTATCAACAGTGGCTTAGTTTCACAGATGAGCTGGGCCTCGACCCCTTTCTCGAAGCCTTCACAGACAAAGTACCATTCTTACAAGTCTTCGGACAACGAATTCGTGATGGACAACTTGCGCTCAACAGCGATCCAATCCGGGCTCGATCGGTTGAAGATTACTTACGGTCAGTTGCGCAGGCGTTCCTTGCAATGGGGTCCGAAGATCCACGCCTCAACACCGCTGGAAAGACGGACTTCCGGATTTTGCGCATGATAGCTGCGTGGAAGAAAGAAGATCCGCCCGCAAATCGAGTCAAACCCATTCCCATTCAGGTCATCCGACGCATTGCCTTCATTGCCCAATCCCTCCCCAAACATGCGCATACTCTTCGTGCTACAGCTGATATGATCATCATTGCATTCTTCTACCTCCTTCGTCCTGGGGAATACACTGACTCCCCATCAGACACTACGCCATTTACCTTCGGTGACGTTCAACTTCTACTGGGTCACCAACGGTTAGACTTACTGACTTGCTCCACTGCCTTGCTCGAACAAGCACGTGGTGGATCTTTGACTTTCACTACTCAGAAGAAGGGCATTACAAATGAAGTCATTCGCCTCAACAGAAGTGGTGATTCCTTCCTTTGCCCAGTCCTTGCAATTATTCGCCGAGTACTACACCTTCGTCGGCACAATGCACCTCCTCACACACCTTTAGCCCGTGTCTTCACCCCTACTGGTGTTCAACACGTCACTCCATCCATTATCACCAAAACCCTCCGTGATGCTGTCAAATTTCTTGGTCACGACCTTGGTTTTCTCCCACAGGAAGTCTCTGCAAGATCGCTACGAGCGGCGGGTGCTATGGCACTCTTAGTCTCTGGCATTGACACTGACATCATCCAACTTCTCGGTCGTTGGCGATCTGATGAAATGTTCAGATACCTTCACCTCACCGCAGAACCAATCACTCGCGACCTAGCCTCTCGCATGCTTCGCGCTGATTACACCATGGCACCAACACAACTGGTTCCATGCCATTAGCCCACCCATATTTCATTCCATCCCATTATTTTTCTCCAGCCTATGGCGGACCATGGCCCTGCACTACCGTCTTGTTCAATTACCGATTTAGGACAATCAATGACAAACAGGATAGTACCGGCCATGGTTGGCAAAGTGGGTGGCATTACTAGTAAATGTCCCCCTTTTTTGCCATACAACAAAATACCTAGGCACCTACCTAAGAGTACCCGTAGCTATGTGAAAGGTACCAATATCTACGTGATTCGTGGTGGTGGAGCCACCTTCGAAGCGCGTGGTTGGGGACTTGAACGGAAATGCTGTTTCACAAGAGAGCTTCCCTGCGAACATCGAGAAGCCTTGCGAACCGTGAGAAGGCACTAGCTGAGATGTCCCAGACATTCTC